>NZ_AVOF01000443.1:0-2258 GCF_000465935.2 Pseudomonas sp. EGD-AK9 | reverse complement strand
CGGGGCCTGGCCTTCGTCTTCCCGCACACCGACGCCGCGGCCAGCCAGGCGCTGGCCGCGCTGATCCACCCCGCTCCGCTGCCGGCAGCCGCCTGCGCCTAGCCCGGATGCAATCCGGGCTAGGTAAGCCCCTCGGGTCGCCCTACACCTGCGCCTGAATCACCCGCACCAGCCCGGGCACCCGCGCCGGCGGCAGGCCGAGGCTGAGCGTATCGGCGCTGGGGTCGAAGACCTGCACCGTGGCGAAACCGCAACGCTGGAAGCCCGCCACTATCTCGCCGTGATCCCGGTAGTGCAGCGGGTAGCTGCCGCGGGTCAGCCGGCCGATCAGCTCGACGCCCCAGCGCAGCTGGCGATAGCGCGGATGCTCGCGCAGGTCCGGGTACAGCTCGGTCAGGTAGGTGGCGCCGGCGAAACCGCGCAGCTCAGTGACCAGGCGGCTCCAGAAGCCTTCGATCAGCGCCAGCGGGAAGTAGTTGACCAGCCCTTCGGTGATCACCAGCACCGGCTGCCGGCGATCCAGCTCGGCGAACAGCGCGGCCAGGCTGTGACGGCCCTGCTCGGCGAGGATATCCACCGCGCGCACCTGGTGCTCGCCACCCAGCCAGCCCTCGCCGTGCAGCAGCAGGCGCTTGCGCGCGGCCATGGCCGGCAGATCCGCCTCGACATAACGCAGCTGCGGATAACGCGCGCAGAAGCGCCGGCCGCGCGGCGACAGGCCGCAGGCGATTTCCACCACCTGGCGCACACCGCCCTGCTCGATGGCGGCGGTGAGCTGCGCATCGATCTGCAGGTGGCGCTGCAGCAGGAAGGCCTCGATATCCAGGCCGAAGCCGACCCGCGCGCCCCAGGTGACGGGCCACAGCAGCTTGTGCACGAAACGGCCGAAGGCGGTGACGAAGGCCGGTTCGGCCAGGCGGTGGCGGTACCAGACGTAACCGGTGTAGTGCGCGGACGGGCTGATATGGGCGCTGCTGGCACGGCTGCGTTCAGGCATTTTTAAGGCTCTTATTGTTATGCTCGCGGCCCAGCCTAAGCCGCCGCGAGCCCCTACGACAGCCCATGCCCACCGAACCCACCCTTAGTTTGCCCTGGCCGCAGGCCCGCCCGCTGGCCGACGCCTTCTTCGACCGCGATGCCCAGCTGGTGGCGCGCGAGCTGCTCGGCAAGGTGATCCGCCACCGCGTCGGCGCGCTCTGGCTCAGCGCACGGATCATCGAGACCGAGGCCTATTACCTGGTCGACAAGGGCAGCCACGCCTCGCTCGGCTACACCGAGAAACGCAAGGCGCTGTTCGCAGATGGTGGGCACATCTACATGTATTACGCGCGCGGCGGCGACTCGTTGAACTTCAGCGCCCATGGGCCGGGCAACGCGGTGCTGATCAAATCCGCGCAGCCCTGGCTGGACGCCATCAGCGGAGAACCGGCGCTGGCGGCGATGCAGCGCAACAACCCGGCCAGCGACGGCTCGCCGCGCCCGCCGCAGCGTCTGTGCGCCGGCCAGACCCTGCTGTGCAAGGCACTGGGCCTCAAGGTGGCGGACTGGGACGCGCGCCGCTTCGACCCGCAGCGCCTGTTCGTCGAGGATGTCGGCGAGCGGCCGCAGCGCATCGTGCAGTGCGCGCGCCTGGGCATCCCCCAGGGCCGCGACGAACACCTGCCCTACCGCTTCGTCGATGCCGCCTTCGCCCGCCACTGCACGCGCAACCCGCTGCGCCGCGGCCAGGTCGAAGGCCAGGATTACCGCCTGTTGCCGAACGCAGGAGACGCGCCATGAGCGCCTGGCTGGAACACCTCACCGACTGGCTGGGCGGCAACCCCGAGTGGCTGGGACTGGCCATCTTCCTCATCGCCCTGTTCGAGTGCCTGGCCCTGGTCGGCATCCTCCTGCCCGGCGTGCTGCTGCTGTTCAGCGTCGCCCTGCTGGCCGGCAGCGGCGTGCTGACGCTGTGGCAGACCCTGCTGCTGGCCTATGCCGGCGGCCTGTGCGGCGACCTGCTGTCGTACAGCCTCGGCCGCCGCTTCAAAGAGGACATCCCACGCCTGCCGCTGCTGCGCCGCCACCCGGAGTGGGTGCTGCGCGCCGAGCTGTATTTCCAGCGCTACGGCATGGCCAGCCTGCTGGTGGGGCGCTTTATCGGCCCGTTGCGCCCGATGCTGCCGCTGGCCGCCGGCATGCTCGGCATGCCGCTGCCGCGCTTTATCGCCATCAGCCTGCTGGCCGCCGCCGGCTGGGCGGTGGCCTACCTGCTGCCC
>NZ_AVOF01000442.1:0-2263 GCF_000465935.2 Pseudomonas sp. EGD-AK9 | reverse complement strand
GTCGCCGGCGCGGGCGGCCTGGCGCAGCAGCTCGAAGCCGATTCGGCGGTCGCGCGGGTTGCCGCAGTCGCGGCAGAGCAATTGGCCCAGGCGGCTCTGCGCCTGCACGCAACCCTTGCGCGCCGGCTGCTTGAGCAGGTTGCCGGCCAAACGCTTGACGCTGTGGGCATGGCCCAGGCGCGGACTGTCGAGCAGCCAGAGGGCGACGCGCATGGGCAGGCGCGAACTGACGGGAACCGTATCGAGGGAGGTGGCGGATAAAGCGCGGGACATAAGACTGGGGGGCTGGGGCAAGGGCGCGCCACTCTACTCCTTTTTTCGCCAAGGTAAAGCCTTGGCAAAAGCGCCGAGCGGCGTTCTAGAGCAAGCGCTTGGGACAATCCACAGAAGCTGTGGATAACTCCGTGCACAACTTGGGCGAAAGGCGCTTCAGGCCCGATGCCATGGGCCTCGCAGACAAACTGTCGATTTTTTCACCAACGAAAAAATTGCATATTTTTCATTGACTTAAAAATCAAGCGCGAAAAATCAAGCGGTTACCGGCGATTCTGACAGTGACGTGACAGGCTGCTTCATCAATGTGCACAACTCGCTGCGGCATAACCGCGCAACGCTCTGTTTCGGGGCATCGCCAGGCGCTTGGCGCAGGGTTTCAGGCCGGTTGCGGCAGCCGTCCCTGCACCAAGAACTGCTCCCAGCGAAACAGCCGCGGCTGGTCCGGGGCCTGGGCATGCTTGAACGCCACGTACGCGGCGGTGGTTTCGCACAGCCAGGGCGTCAGGTTGCGCGGACGCGTCTCGGCGAAGGCCTGCGGCGCATAGAGCGCGACATTGCTGCCACCGTCCGGGCAGCGCGCCGAACGGTACTCGAAGGCCTGCACCCCGGCCGCGCGCATCGCCGCGCCCAGCTGCTGGGTCGCCCGGTAGTCGCTGGGATGAGCGAGCAGGCGCTGATGCTCGCTGAACGGCGGGCGCTGCAGCTGGATGCCGCGCTCGACCCGGTAACGCGCCTCGAAGGTGGAATGCTCGGAGAGGATGCGCCCGCTGGGCGGCGGGCTGGCCATGCCGTGCCACAGTACGAAGCGGTAGTAGGCGGCCTCGGCCATGGCCGTCTCCAGACGCTGCGCGGCATAGAACAGACTCGGCTCGTGCACGCCGCCGAAACGCGAGCCCCAGCGCAGCGGCGGGTAGCGAAACGGCGTCTTCAGCAGGTAATGCAGCGGCTCGGCCGCGCTCGGCAGCGGCGGCTTGCTGCTTTCCAGCAGTTCTTCGAGCAGCGCCTGCTCGGCCAGGTTGTCCACCAGCTGCAGGGTCGCCACCTGCACCTGGCTCTCCACCATGCGCAGCAGCTTGCCGCGCAACGGACGGATCTGCCGAGCGCCGTCGCAACTGTGCCAGATATCCATGCCATCGCCCTCCCTGGTTTATGTCGTGCCTAGAACCTGTTTACGAGCTTGCGAGCTAGAGGTAAACGGTGGCGAAAACGGCCGAGAAAGCGGAGTTTACGCATGTAAATGAGCATTTCGAGACCGTTTTCAACACCGTTTAACCGACGCGCAGCAGGTCGTGAAAAGGTTCTCAGACCTTGCCGCGGATGGCGTCCAAGTACTCCACCACCCGCACCAGGCCCTGCACCTGGCTCATCTGCTGCAGCGGCACGCCGGCCAGGTGGCGGTTCTCGGTGCGCAGAAAGTGGCGCATGTCCTGCTGATTGCCGCCGAACAGGGCGAACAGGGCGCGGTAGACGCGGATCAACAGCAGCGCCAGCTCGCCGGTCTTGCTCTGCGGGCGCAGGCCGCCCTGCTCGTTCCAGCGGCTGACCGCGCTGCGGTGCACGCCGACGATATCGGCCAGCTCCTGCTGGGTCAGCCCCAGCTGTTCACGGGTATTGAGCAGGGCCTTGGCCAGCACCGCATCGGCGTCGGGCAGGCTGCGAGTCACTGCACTCATCGCGCATTCCTCCGTGTGTTTGTATCAATAGTAATAGTAAAAGCTGCAAATGCACAGCAGTGCCTACGACGGCTTGGCACTCGCCCGGGCATTGGGGTACCGTCCCGGCAGACACCGAGCAAGGAGAGAGCATGGGCCGCCGGCGCTTCTGGCTGGGCACCTGCGCCGGCGTACTGGGCGTGCTGCTGGTTCTTGGCAGCTACGCCGGCTACCGCGTCCAGCGCCTGCTGAGCGAACAGGGCATCGCCCTCGACTGGCAGGCGCTGAGCCTGTCGCCGCGCGGCCTGCGCCTGGACGGCTTCAGCCTGCAGCAG
>NZ_AVOF01000441.1:0-2270 GCF_000465935.2 Pseudomonas sp. EGD-AK9 | reverse complement strand
GGCCGGCCTCGGACTGCGCGACGGCGTGCGCCTGCTCGGCGCGCCGCAACTGGCGCTGGCCAGCTTCTGCGTCGACGGCGTGCACAACGCCGACCTGGCCCACCTGCTGACCGAACAGGGCATCGCCGTGCGCGCCGGGCACCACTGCGCCATGCCGCTGATGAAAGGCCTGGGGCTGTCCGGTGCGATCCGCGTCTCGCTCGGCCTGTACAACGACGGCGCCGACCTGGATCGTTTCTTCGATGCCCTGGACCGGGCCCTGGAGCTGCTGCGATGACCCAGCCCCTAGGTTGCAGCGGTCGAACCGCGGCCGATGTCAGGCGCAAAACCGCGGCGCTAGCGAAATTCGCGGCTACAGCCGCTCCTAGGGGATCCTTACATCCATGAACTTGCCGACTGCAGCCCAGCACGCCCTGGAGGCCTTCGCCGCCTGCCCCGGCTGGGAGCAACGCGCGCGCCTGCTGATGCAGTGGGGCGAGCGCCTGCAGCCGTTGAGCGAGGCCGAACGCTGCGAGGCCAATCGCGTGCACGGCTGCGAAAGCCTGGTCTGGCTGGTGGCGGAAACACACGAGGGCGCCTGGCACTTTCGCGCCGGCAGCGACGCCCGCCTACTGCGCGGCCTGCTGGCCGTGCTGCTGGCCCGGGTCGACGGCCTGAAGGGCGAGGAACTGGCGGCGCTCGACCTGGCCGCCTGGTTCGACCAGCTCGGCCTGGCCCGCCAGCTCTCGCCCTCGCGCAGCAATGGGCTCAATGCGGTGCTGCAACGCATGCGCGAACTGGCAAGATCCTGAAACGCCAGATCACCGTAGGGTGGGTTAGCGGCGCCAACCGCCGCACGTTCAGCCCCCACCATCGTCGCGCGCCGCGTAACCCACCAGGCGATGGATGGCGTTGCACCGATGGTGGGTTACGCCGCACCAGGCAATGGGAGTCGATCGACAGACGTAACAGGCGGCTAACCCACCCTACGAAACGCGCGTTGCCAGGGAAGACCCTACTACCCCCGATATCGTCACGCCGCTAGTCGCGGCTGCCGCGCTCGCGCAACGTCAAGCCACGCAGGAAATTGCGCAGCACCTGGTCGCCGCACTCGCGGTAGTGCTTGTGCCCGGGCTTGCGGAACAGGGCGCCGAGTTCGGCCTTGGTCATCGGCAGGTCGGCGGCCTGGAGGATGGCCTGCATGTCGTCGTCCTTGAGCTCGAAGGCCACGCGCAGCTTCTTCAGCACGATGTTGTTGCTCAAGCGCGTCGCCACCGGCAGCGGCGCACGACTCTCGTCCTTGCCGCGCTTGTAGAACACCAGGCCTTCCAGCACATGGGCCAGCAAGGCGTCGTTGCAGGGCTGGTAACCGGCCTCGTCGTCCTTGAGCAGGCAGGCGGAGATCTGCTCCAGGGTCACCGGGTAGTCCGCCAGCTGGCAGATCTCCACCAGCTTGGCGTCGCCGATGGCCAGCAGGTAGCGCAGGCTGCGCAGTACGTCGTTATTGGTCATTGCGGCGGTCTCAACGGAAGCGGGCGGCGATTATAGGCGCATCCGCCGTCAGTCGCGCAGCGCCTGCGCCCGGCTGGTCGGCAGCCAGGCATCGGCGTCGCCGGAATTCAGCGCCTGCTGCAGGCGCGCCAGGTCGCCGCGCTCGGAGAAATGGCGCAGGCCTGCGTTGAACAGGCGCAGCAGCCGCTCGCCCTCGGCATCGTCCTTGCGAAACAGCAGGCGCAGCGGTTCGGTGTTCAGGTGGCGCGGGTGATGGGTGATGGCGCGCCCCTCGGCGCCGGGGAACAGGCGACGCAGCATGGCGTAGCCGACCGCGCGGTCCTGCGGATGCAGGTCGATGCGACCGAGTTCCAGCAGGCGGAAGCTGGTCTCCTCCTTGCCGCTCTGCTGCACCTGCAGCAGGCCGTCCTGCTGCGCCTGGTCGAAGCGCGAGCCGTAGGAGTAACCGAGGGTGGTACCGATGCGGTAGCGCCTGAGGTCCTCGATGCGACGCCAGTCGAACGCCAGCTCGCGGCGATGGA
This sequence comes from Pseudomonas sp. EGD-AK9, assembly GCF_000465935.2. Lineage (NCBI taxonomy): Bacteria > Pseudomonadati > Pseudomonadota > Gammaproteobacteria > Pseudomonadales > Pseudomonadaceae > Pseudomonas > Pseudomonas sp. EGD-AK9. The sequence goes on along the minus strand of NZ_AVOF01000441.1, from coordinate 258 downwards.
ACAGCACCACCTCGCCGCGCACCACCGGGTCGCTGCACACCCCGTAGTTGAGGCGACTGGGGCTGCAGCTGTAGGGCATGATGGCGTCCAGCTGACCCTGCTGCAGCATCAGCACGTTGCGATCCCAGGGGTAGAAGACGTATTCGACCGCGTAGCCCGCCTCGGCGAACAGCGCGCTGATCAGCCGCGCCATGGCGCCGCCATCGGCGCGGCGCTGGTCGACGTAGGGCGCCCAGTCGCCGGTGCCGATGCGCAGCT
>NZ_AVOF01000440.1:0-19215 GCF_000465935.2 Pseudomonas sp. EGD-AK9 | reverse complement strand
GGCCCTGCACACCGCCGGCGTGCTCGGCCGGCTGTTCGCCGAGGCGCTGGAAAACACCCCGCGCGAACCGGCCGAAGCCATCCGCCTGAGCGGCGGCGGGCGCATCAATGCCTTCTGCTACGGCACCCTGCCCGGCGTCTGGCCGCAACTGGTGGCCTATACGCTATACCGCTGGGAGAACAACATCCGCATGGCCAGCGTGCTCGGCTTCGTCGGCGCCGGTGGCCTGGGGCAGATGCTCTACGTGTCGCTCAGCCTGTTCCAGGAAGCCCAGGCGGCCACGGTGATCCTCGCCATGCTGGTGCTGGTGCTGGCGGTCGATGGCCTGAGTGGCTGGGCGCGGCAGCGCTGGGTGAGTGGTTGAGTTGACCTGTGCTTCATTCAGCGCCAGAGGCTCGAAAGGCCCAGCCCCAGCCCACAGCTGCTGAAACTGGGCATGCCGAGCAGTGAACCACACCACCACGCCCCGCACGTGACGCCCATGGCCACACGCGCCTTCGCTGCCTGGCTGGCGCCTGCCGCCAAAGCAGATCGCCCCTGAGTCAGGGGGCCTGCGCCCCAGAACGCGCTTTCACCACTAGCGATTCGTCCGCCAGTCATCTGGAGAACACATGAGCGCCGATCTCATTCTCCACAACGGCCGCCTGCACACGGTCGACCGCGAGAAACCCCAGGCCAGCGCGCTCGGCGTCGCCGTTGCCTGCGGCAGACGCCCTATATTTCGCTAGGGTTCCTGTAAGCCCTGGCGGCCAAGGCAATTCCGGTCATGTTGCTGCCGGTGCTGGCGGTGAATGGGTTGAGTATTTGGGGGGAGGCAGAGGTAACAGGCAACAACCGGCCAGAAGCAGACGATCACTATTTCCGGTTTGAGGCCATGCCTGCCGCGAATACCAGAGACTGCGCGCGCTACGTGAGGTCGCATTTGAATAATGCGATTAACTACCTAGTCTGACAGTTCGATTCAGTTGAACCGGATGCCCGAGAATCGGCTACGAGAGCGATGAACTCACGCACCCATCGGAAGCCGGCGTGCCCATCCGACCGCTCATGCCAGAACATGCCAATCGCAAAACCCTCCACCGGCAATGGGGGAGCTACGCACAGCAGCTGCTCGCCACGACCTTCTACGAGACGACGTGGAACCAAGGCCACACAATCCGACTGCGCGACCAACTCCGGCACCGGAAGGAATGACGAGGCTGACAGAACTACATTACGCCGCAGCCCCCGCGCTACCAAGGCGTTATCCACCGAGGTAGAGAAGCCTCCGCCGCGTAGTGACACCACGACATGTTCCAGCTGCGCGAACTCTTCCACCGTCAGGTCCGCGCGCAGGCTTGGATGCCCACGGCGCCCGATCAGCACGTAACTCTCATCATAGAGGTGTTGCGAGCGCAGTGCGGGCGGAGCCCCGTTCATGTTTATCACGGCCAGATCCACCTCGCCGCGGGTCATCTGCAGCTCCAGCTGTGGCACGTCCAGGATGCGCAGTGCGATACGGACACCCGGCGCTTCGCGCCGCATGGCGACAACGAGATGCTTGATCAAGGCCGCCTGAACGTAATCCGTGCAGGCGATTGATACCGTCAGGCTCGCCGTCGCGGGCTCGAAATTCAGGTGAGTAGTTACGGTGGCCCTTACTTGGTCAAGTGCTTGGCGAAGCGGGACGAGCAGCTCCAAGGCTTTGACGGTGGGGGTCATTCCACGCTGCGCGGGGATCAGAAGAGGGTCGTTGAAGACGTCGCGCAGGCGGCTCAACTGCGCGCTGACCGCTGGCTGGCTCAAATGCAGACGGACAGCCGCCCTAGTCACGTTCTGCTCGATGAGAAGGGCCTCCAACGTCACAAGCAGATTGAGATCAAGGCGTCTGGTATCCATCGAACTTATGCTAGCAGGAAAATTTTGCGATTTCACAGATGGTCCGAGCCCCGCGACACTCCAGCGACATCACAGCGGAGCGGTCCTTCATGTCGAAAAGAGTACTGATCATCTATGCCCATCCCGAGCCTTCGTCGCTAACGCGGCAACTGGTGGATGTGTCTGTTGAATGCTTGACTGCACAAGGGCACGAGGTCCTGCAATCCGATCTATATGCCATGGGCTGGAAAGCAACGTTCGACGAGCACGACTTTCCTGAGCGGGCCAACCCTCAGCGGCTGTCGTTCGGCGCAGAGTCCGCCCACGCCTATCGTCATCGCCGCCAAAGCCCTGACGTGGCGGCAGAGCAAGCCAAGGTTTTAGCGGCAGATGCTGTCATCTTCCAGTTTCCACTTTGGTGGTACGGCATGCCGGCCATCATGAAGGGATGGATAGATCGCGTCTGGGCAGCCGGACTCGCCCACGGCTACAAGGACGCCGGCAACACCTACCGCTATGGTGACGGGGCCTTCAAGGGCAAGCGGGCCATGTTGTCGGTCGCTGTCGGTGGCCCCGCAGAAGACTACTCGCCGCGCGGTATCAACGGACCACTTGAGCAATTGCTGTTTCCGATCACGCACGGCTCGCTCTACTTTCCCGGGTTCGATGTGCTGCCTACGTTCGCCATATACGGCACTGGCAACTTGACCGCCGCAGGTGCTACCGCAGCCAAAGAGGCTTGGCGCACCCGTCTCGAGGATTTGTTCACAGACGCGCCAATACCCTTCCGGCCCCAAAACGGAGGGGATTACACGCCCCGCAACGAGCTTAAACCGCATGTGGCCGTCGGCCAGACCGGCCTAATGGCGCACGTTGCTGATGGTGAAACAGCCCAGCGGCAGCAGCTGGAAACGGAGGGGGTGTTATGAAAACCTTCGTGATCCTGACTCGCCGCGCTGATGGAGCGGCAGAGGACTTCAAGCGACTGGCGAAACCGGAGCTAGTGCACGTTTGGCAAGGCTTCGCTGACGGTATTGTTCGCGCAGTCCATGGGCTGGCCGCTGGTCCCGGTGCAGCGTTTGAGCTGGAGTCCGCGACCTTTGAAGAGGCTCGTGAATACATCGAGGCGCTGCCTTACGTCAAAGAGAATCTGCTCCACGTGCAATATTGCGCGCTCAAGCCCTTCTCGGACTACGAGAGACTCGTTTCCTCTTGATTAACGATCAGCGAAACCCCGTTTGAACGGCGCTACATGCTGCAGCAAGATTTGCTCGCAGCATGCACGCTGCGCTAAGCCGGGATTCGTTTGATGCGAGGTGGGCTGGAGCAGTACGCTTTCGTCCTCTCTCAAGGCGCAAGTAATGAGCCACACGGTGCCCGTGCGCTGTGCTCTATCTAATCGATTTGAATCAGTTCCCCGGAGCAGGCCTCAGGTCTACACCGGGGTGTCGCAGTGCCCAATAGCAAATTTCTCAATTGCGGTACGCGAAACAGCCAGTTGCTGAGCTTATGAGGCAGCGGCGCGCAGTGGCGCTATGAAGAAACCAAGTCGTTCCTGCTTCATCATTTGAACGTTGATAGGCGGTGGTGAGCTTCACCACCTGACTACCCTGCACAGCCCAGCAGTCCTCTCATGGATGCTCACCGCTGGCTGGCAAAGCTCAAAAGGCGAAGCAGGAACAGCCGAGCGTGCTCCGGTAGCCTTGGCGATTATTCACTTGCACATTGCTGCGGCGCCCAGGGTCGTGCTGGTGCGCAGGGACTCTTTTGCCCGGATACGACGGCTACCGGCCAGGCATCAGCGGCACGGCCAGCGGAGCCAAGCTTGAAGGTGACGGCAGAAGGCACAAGGCGGACCAGATGGCGCCGGCGGGGCCGAGCAAACCGCCGGCAGCGCAGATGCTGCGGCGACGTTCATCGTGAATATCCTGACTCAGGATCGTTCCTCTCATGATCGTGAGACCTCAACCAGACGCCAAAGGCGCGCGTGGCCATGGGCATCAGCAGGTACACCACGAGCAGAACGATACTTAGAGTGATGAGTGCATTGCTCAGCAAGTAACCGCCAAGCCAGGGAACAAGCTGGAACAGAGGTTGCCAAAGCAGCGGCATCAGCAGGCTCAGAGGCAGAATCACGAGAAAGGTTACGCAGCTTTGTTTCCAGCGTGGCGGAGGTGCTTGGACGGTTTCCGGTACGAACCAGAAATCCTTGCCTTGAGCGATCTCCAACTGGTCGCCATCGCAAAGAAGCGGTACGACCTCGGCTACTAGCTGGCGCCTTTGTTCCGAGCGAATCCAGTTTTGCAGCTGCTCTAAGCTGGTGAAACGCAGCACGCATGTGAACTGTGCCACGTCGGGTCGCCAGCTACGCATCACGTCCACCCCGAGGTGGCCGGGGCATTGGTTGGCCGTGGCGATGATGCGACGCAACCAGGTCTCGTAGCCCGGCACGTGGTTTGGGCGAACCTGATGGCGCACCACCAGGGTTACGGCTTCAGGTTGCGTCTCGCTCATGTTGGATACTCTGCTCAAAGCCTTGGCCCTATCGATCCAGCGGCGCGCATCGATGCGTGCCACCGGTCGAGTCAAGGGCCGTTCGGTCGTTATGGGGCCAGGTACTTCTCGTTCTAGCCGTGTAGCTTTGATGCGATCCGCGCAACGTGTTCGCCCTGATGACGTGCTATTTCCAGCTCACGCTCATCTGGCTGCCTGGAACCGTCGCCACCGGCAATGGTAGACGCACCATAGGGAGTACCTCCTCCTACCTTGGAGACATCAAACAGCGCTGGGGTGGTATAGCCGATCGGCACTATGATCATTCCGTGATGGGCCAACGTGGTCCAGGTGGAGGCAATGGTCATCTCCTGGCCACCGCCCGTTCCGGTTGAGGTAAACACGCTGGCGACCTTTCCTGCCAGAGCACCTTGGGCCCAGAGCCCGCCTGTTCGGTCGAGGAAGTTGCGCATTTGTCCGGACATGTTGCCGAAGCGCGTCGGGGTGCCAAAGATGATTGCATCGAAATCGGCCAGGTCTGACGGCAATGCCTCTGAGGCACTCTGATTCGTCTTGCCGCCTGCTGCGGCAAAGGCTTCCGGACTCATCGTTTCAGGAACCCGTTTGATCACAACCTCCGTTCCCGGAACGCTGCGGGCACCTTCGGCGACCTTGTTCGCCATGGTCTCAATGTGGCCATACATGGAGTGATAGAGCACTAAAACTTTAGCCATTGCCATTTCCTCTGGATAACGTGCTGTTTATAGATGCGGCGCTGGTTTACACTTGGGCATCCATCAGGCCTGGATTGAGCGTGATCGTTCTGATCTCGGTGAAGTCGTCAATCGCAGCCACACCATTCAGACGGCCGAGGCCCGACTGCTTGCAACCGCCCTCCTCGGTGTCTTCGCCGAGTGCACCCCACTCGTTGATCCAGACCATACCCGCCTCGATCCGGGGCGCGATCCGCAACGCTTTGGAGAGATCGCGCGTCCAGATGCTCGCTCCCAGGCCATAGATGCTGTGGTTGGCCAACGCAACGGCTTCCTGTTCCGTCGCAAACCTCTGCATGGTGACCACCGGCCCGAACGTCTCTTCCTGGACGATCGGCATCGTCGGATCGCTCACCTCGAGAAACGCGGGGCGAAAGAACGCGCCTTTCGACAGCCTGCCTTCGACCGCCGGACCACCTCGCACAATGGTCTGCGCGCCCTGAGCAATGGCGCGCTCAACCAGGTTATCGACGCGCTCGACGTTCTCGCGGTCGATCATCGGGCCCATGTCGCTGGACAGGTCTGCCGCAGGCCCGACCTTTACCGCGCGCAGGCGTTCGGCAAAGCGTTTGCGAAACTCGTCGGCGATCCCTTCCTGCACGATCACCCGCTGCCCCGTCACACAGAACTGGCCCGCAAACACCGTCACTGACTTTTCCAAGATGGGTAGCGCGAGATCGAGATCGGCATCGTCGAACACGATCGATGGCGTCTTACCACCGAGCTCCAGCCCAACGCGCTTGAAGTGCGGTGCGGCGCTGAGCGCGATCGCCTTGCCGGTGCCAGTGCTACCGGTAAAGCTGATGATCGGCACCTCCGGCGAGGCGACGAGATGCTTGGCGCCATCGCCAGTCTCGTCGGTAAAGACATTAATCACGCCGCGGGGCAGTGCCGTTACGTTGCTGAAGATCTTGGACAGGGCCGAGGCGATCTGCGCGCTCTTGCCCGGCACCTTGACGATTACCGCACAGCCGGCCGCCAACGCAGGTGCGAGTGATCGTACCGTCAGGATTATCGGGGAATTCCACGGCACGATGATTCCCGCCACGCCCATTGGCTGGCGCATCATCATCGCGATTCTGCCCGGTCTGGAGTCCACGACCCGTCCGGCCTCAGTGCGCGCGATACCGGCAAAATATCGCAGTGACGGCGCGCAGAGATCGACTTCGAAGCTGGCCTCGCGTTGAATCTTGCCGTTTTCGGTGCAGAGGATCTTGATGAGCTCGCCCCGATTGCGTTCGAACGCGTCTGCAAGGTTGTCGAGCACGCGCGCACGCAGCTTGCGGTCGTGCACCCAATCGGTCTCGTGCATGGCGCGTTTCGCCGCGGCGATGGCCGCTTCGACGGTTTCAACACCCCCTTCGGCATAGGTACCTATGACCTCATAGGTAGCAGGGTTGATGGATCCACGGATCGTGTCCGCGCCCATCCACTCGCCACCGACCCAATTCAACGCATGTCGGGAGGTGTGCGGGGTATGAATATTCATGGCTAACTCCTGCGTGTTGCCTGGTGTGAAGTATCGGGCCCTGTCCTGACGCGTAGAGAGGTTGGCAATGATGAACTCTCCCCTCCGGGCGCCATCTGCCGGCACGCCAGGAGTGCTTTCGCTCTCCGGGATGCCGGCACAAGGCTTGGTCCTCGCGACCGAAATCGTTAATCCGCGGCCACCGTAAAGGGGGCTGCGTTCGCAGAGGTCTTCACAGTCCAGGCGCCAGACTGTCGGAAGGAGCTGGCAGACGCGTAGGTATCTTCCATGAACTGGAAATAGGTCATCTTGCCGTCACGTACCTTGGCATGGATGGAGAACGGCGACGTGAATACCTGGTCGACTGCCACGGACCGATAGGTGAACTTACCGAAAATCGCCACATCCTCTCCGGAGGAGATTTTGGTGCTGATGGTGAAGTCTTCGATTTTCCAGTAGTCCTGGACCTGCATGAACAATGAACTAAAGGCTTTCGGCCCCTTGTTTGTGCCCGTCCAAGGCATGATTTTCCTTAACTCCGGGTTATCGAAGTTGAGCGAAACATAAGTGGCGTCGGGAGCCGCCAGCTTCTCGGCAGCGGCCTCAACCTTATCGGGCGCAGTATTGGCCAGGAACTCCATGACGACCGAAAGCGAAGCCGCAGACTGTGCTTCGCTAGTTGACTGCGCGACCACGGGAGTAACAGTCACAATGCACGCAGCGAGGGTGATTGCTGCAAACAGCGACTTGATTTTGGGGATGTTCATGAGCTTCTCCGTTAACTACCGTTTGTGATGCATGAGACCTAGTACGTCGCCAAGTGCTGGTGAGTACTCGGCAACTGGTAGTACTTGAGCAAAGGGTATGCCATTGCCCAAGATACTGGAGAAAAACCATATTTATCAGCGGGATAGATTTATAAAGGAAGGAATTTTGGTCAAGTCCTTTGTTTATCGAAGAAGGGCAAAATTTATCATTTGATAAATCACGGCAGCGCATTGATTATTTGGTTAATGTCACAAAAACTTCGCAATCGATTTGATCCATCCGCGAAGACAGCGAATTCACTCAGTCGCATCCTCATCAAGGATGCCGCTTTTCTTGAGACGGTAAGCCAACGCAGGTCGAGTTAACCCGAGGATTCGAGCGGCTTGTGCAACGTTTTGCTGAGCGAGGTCCATTGCCCGTCGCATCAGCTGCTCTTCTACAGCTTCCAGGCTTATGTTTCGTTCGAAGATCTGCGTGACCCAATCGGCTGAGCTTTCCGTGTCCTCAGCCTGCACCAGCGCGCCATCGGCATTGAGACGATCACCATGCAGATTGCCTGCCTTTGGGAAGACCGCAAAAAGAGCGTCCTGCCCTATGGTTTCATTGCTGTCAGTCAGGATGACGCCGCGCTCGATCACATTCTCCAATTCGCGGATGTTTCCCGGCCAAGCGTAACTGAGACACAGCTCTAGAGCCTTGTCTGACAAACCTAGCGTGCGCTTGTGATACTGCAGATGAAACTTGCTTAGAAAGTGTTCGACCAGCAGCGGCAGGTCCTCAAGCCGCTCGCGCAGCGGGGGGACCTGAACCGGAAACACATTCAGGCGGTAATAAAGATCCGCGCGAAACCGGCCCGCCTCGACCGCATCGGTGAGGCTCTCATTGGTGGCAGCAATGACCCGCACATCGACCTTGTGGGTCCGAGAGCCACCCACACGTTCGAGTTCCCCCTCTTGCAGCACCCTTAGTAAGGTCGCCTGCGCTCTGGGGGTCAGTTCTACCACTTCGTCCAGAAAGATGGTCCCGCCGCTGGCGCGCTCGAAGCGTCCCGGGCGGGTCTGATTGGCGCCGGTAAACGCCCCTTTCTCGACGCCGAACAGTTCGGCCTCGATCAAGTCTTGCGGAATGGCAGCGCAGTTCACCGCGATAAACGGTTGCTCGGCGCGCTCGCTACGAAGATGGACGCTCCTTGCGATTACCTCCTTGCCGACGCCGGTTTCTCCGAGCAACAGAACCGAGATCTTGCCCTTGGCTGCCTTGTCGATCGTCTTGCAGACCATCATGTAGGCGGGAGAGCGCCCTATGCCGTAGTACTGGCCCTCTTGCTTCTCCAGGCACGTGCGCAGCGAGCTGATCTGCGATTGCAGCTCATACAGCTCCTCGATGATCGGATCGGCTTGAAAGTAGCGTCTGAATTCTGCGGCGTTTTCCCATTGCTCGGCGGGTTTGCCAATGATGATGCAGCGCTCATCGCCGCACCCGCGACAGCTGGTTTCCTGGATGATGATTTCGCGTTTCATGAACGAGGAGCTGTACGCACAGGCATAGCCCAGCAAGGACCAGCAAACGGGCTCATCCATCAGGCCCACCTCGGTCAGACAGCTCTCGACCTCAAAGGAATCAATCCATTCAAGCTCGCAGTAGAAATGGCCGGCCTCCTGATCCACTTCCAACTGAATGGGCTTCGCATTGACCATGCCCTTCAAGGAGTGCAACTGCGGTCCAACCAGGAACATTTCCAGCTCCGGACTGTTCGGCCTCAGCTTGCGGGCCATTTCGGCGTCTTTTAGTCCGGATTGGTAGCCAAGTCGCAGGAAGAATCCCTTGGCGCGCTCGATCCCCAGGCTATTGATGAGTTCACGGCGGAAATTAGCCATCGCCGACACCTGCATCAGCAACATGCGCTGCTCGCCGAACCAGATCTTGCCTTCCGTGCTTTGAAAGCGAATCTGTTCACTCAGGTCCTGAAAGTCCGAATGCTTGATCCCTGAGCTGTAGCTGATCGCCATTGAAGGAGGCCTCGATTATTGTTTTGAGCGGCTCGATTGATCTGTGCCAGCGAATGAGAGGACCGAAACGAGTGAGCGTGACATCACACGGTTCCAGTCAGTATGGATGCGTAGAGCGGGCCTGCTCCGGAGAGGCCGCCAGGGCGGCGCAGGGTTGACGGATAGCACCGGAGCCATGATCAAGGGCTGATCAACTACGCCGGCCACGGCTCAAGTCGATAGACAGGGCGAAAGCCGAGCGCTACACGAACACTCTCCCCCATTGCTTCGATTACCAGGCCAATGCCTGCTCGAGGACCGGGGTGAACGCAGTGACTGACTCTCGTACCTGCAATTTCAGGCAATCTCATAATCGTTGCTCTGAACGGTAGCCTAGCCATAAGCCTTTACCGGCCTGCCAATACGCGCTAAGCCAGCGCCCAGTGCGGGTTAGCCGAATACACCCTGGCAGCCACGGTACGGCGAGCGGTATGGAACATCGACACCGATCCTTTTCCTGTCAGACGCGAATAGCGCGCTCAGCTGGAAAAAGGATAAGTCGGAGAGACCCTCGCCATAAGCCTGGGAAAATCGAATCGGTGTTTCGTTTTTTTCGAACGAGTCACTGCTGTGAATGCGGACTGGTTGCCAGCATCTGGTCCCAAATGGGCGGGTTGCCGATCTGCTCGCTAAGGAAGCTGCTCAGCGCGTGAAGCTTGGGCGAGTTTTTTTGCGATTGACGGTAGACCACAGAAATATTGCCTCCTCGCGGGGCATAAGGCTCCAACACCTCTATCAGTTCACCGTCCACGATGGCTTGCGCGGCCAGAAAGGTGGGCAATATAGCCAGCCCGAGGCCTGCTTTCGCCGCCTCCATGAGTTGGTGACCACAGTTGGTGCGCATTCGGCAGCGCACGCGAAATGACTCCAATGTGTCGTTCACCGGCAGCGTCCACATGCCGTGTGGTTCGCGATTAACGTAGAGCAAGGCGAAATGCTGAGCGAGGTCTTGCGGTATCTGTGGCGTGCCATGTGCATTCAGATAGTCGGGGCTGGCACAGATGATATGGCGGTTGGGTGTGATGATTTTGGCCACCAGCGAAGAGTCCGGTAACTCGCCAATACGCACCGCCGCATCGAAGCCCTCTTCATGCAAGTTGACGCGCCGGTCGTCGAACTCAACGTCCAAGTACAACTCAGGATATTGCTTGGCAAAAGACGCCAAAAGCGGCGTCAGATATCGCATACCGAACGCCATCGGGGCTGCAATACGCAGATCTCCGCGGACACTCGACTGGGACGTCAGAACTGCATTCTCGGCATTTTCTATGTCAGCGAGAATTCCGGTGCAATGACGGTAAAAAACCTCACCCGACTCGGTCAGGCGAGTCTGCCGACCACGCTCCAGCAGGATGCATCCCAGGCGTTTCTCCAGTTGCTGAATGCGCTGGGAAACCATCGACTTGGCCGTGCCCAAACGACGAGCGGCCTCGGAAATACTCCCGGTGTCCACTACAGCCACGAAAGCATGCATTTCAGATAGTTTATTCATGCTCTTATCCACAGAAATTGACTTGCATGCTTTTCAGACTGACCGCCCAGGCGCAGCTGGTTCTGCACAATACCAGCAGAAAGCAGATTTATCGGCGGGATCGAGGGACCGCTACGGGGCGGAAACCACTCCTCACGAGCGCAGGGCACATCCTGTGTGCCGGACAGCGGTTTTGAATCGGAGCAGGCCGACCTGACGCTGGGCCTTGGGCCGAAGCAAGCCCAGGGCTACGCCGATCTGAGGGTTACTGCTCATGTTCGTGCAGGCCGGCAGGCGCCCACGCTTCGCAAGGTCAGCACGACCATCCGCTACGACGGCAAGCACCACCCGTTCGATCCGTTTCGCGATTCTGGATAAAAAAGCCGCAGTCGTAATGACGAACCAGGCAAACACTAGCCAGCCCCACTGCCGTCTAGACTCCTGAGTCTCAACCCATGGCGGGAGACTCAGGATGACCAGCAAGAACACCATCTGCCTCTGGTACGACCGCGACGCGCTGGAGGCGGCGACCTTCTATACCGAGACCTTCCCGGACAGCGCCGTGCTGGCCGTGCATCACGCCCCCGGCGACTACCCCGCCGGCGAGCAGGGCGATGTGCTGACGGTGGAGTTCAGGGTGATGGGCATCCCCTGCCTCGGCCTCAATGGCGGCCCGGCGTTCCAGCACAACGAAGCCTTCTCCTTCCAGGTCGCGACCGACGACCAGGCCGAGACGGATCGCCTGTGGCACGCGCTCATCGACCACGGCGGCCAGGCCAGCGCCTGTGGCTGGTGCAAGGACAGATGGGGCATCTCCTGGCAGATCACCCCGCGCGTCCTCACCGCCGCCATCGCCAGCCCCGATCGCGCGGCGGCCAAGCGTGCGTTCGAGGCCATGATGGGCATGAGCAAGATCGATATCGCACAGATCGAGGCGGCGCTGAAGTCTTGAGTCCCGGCGTTTGGCGCCGTGCGTTCGGACAACCAGGAAGCGCCCGCGGAGCAAAGGCACGAGCTGGCAGCCTTGCGAGCCAGAGCTGCCGGTTGCCGAGTTAAAGGTTAAAGTTGGGCTTAACCCTTTAACCGGCTTGCAGCACAGGGGCAGCACAGCTATGAAAATCGGCGAACTGGCGCTGCGCACCGGCCTTGCGGCTTCGCGCATTCGCTTCTACGAAAGCATCGGCCTGCTCAGGCTGGTGGAGCGGCAGGCCAACGGTTATCGCAGCTATCCGCAGGAGGCCGTGCTGGTGCTGAACCTGATCACCACGGCGCAGCAGGCCGGCTTCAGCCTCGACGAGCTGCGCACGCTGCTGCCGCAGGACCTGTCGCAGTGGGAGCACGGCAAGCTGCTCGACACCCTGCACGCCAAGGTGCATGACATCGAGGCGCTGGAGCAACGCCTGGCGCAGAGCAAGACGCACCTGCTGGCGTTGATCGACGAAATCGAAAGCAAACCGGACGACCTCGACTGCGCGGCCAACGCCAAGCGGGTGCTGTCGAAGATGAACCTGGGCGAGACCAGCGAGATGCCCAAACGCGCCGGCAAAACCGGCCAGCGCGCCTGAGGCTGCAATCGCCTGGGGGGCGCCGCGCGCACCAGCCGTTGATGGCTGGCGCACGGCCCGCCCAACCTTTCACCGCAGCATCTGCGCCAGGGGCTCGGGCGCATGGAGCGCGCTCTGGAAGTCCGGCACGTATGCGTCCTTCATCACCCTGCCCAGCTGCAGCGACTCGATGTAGCTCGACAGACTGCCATCGCCGAGCTTGAGGCTCACCGAATCCGCGTTCGAGTTGGAGGCATGGCGCAGCTGCCGGGAAACGGCCTAGCCATAGGCCAGCTCGCCGTCGTGGCCGATATTGGTGAAGCTGTTGGTCACTAGCTCGGGGTCGCTGGACAGATCGGCGAGCTTCTCCACCTCGAAGGCGAGGTCGAGCCTGCCGGTTTCGCTGTCGGCGATCTCGAAGACGAGGCGCTTGCCAGTCTCGCGACAATCGATGGCGGTCAGCCACTTCGACAGGTTGTAGCCGACCACGCCCCGCACCCGCGCCAGCTCGGTATTGACCGGCAGCTTGAGCACGTAGCCCCAGAAGTCCTTGGACAGCGACTGGCCGACCAGGCTGATCGGCCCCAGGTTGGCGTTGCCGGGCTTGTTGGTGACGATGGACAGGGCGAATCGCGTGCAAATGCCCATTGACATTAAAGTGAGCTTAAAGGTTAAGGTCGCCTCACTTTCAGCCGAGGAAGCGCCCCATGAACCTGTTCGCCCCCCTTGTCCTGCCCAATGGCTCGATCATCCCCAACCGCATCGCCAAGGCGGCGATGGAGGAGAACATGGCGGACGCCGAGCACGCGCCGTCGGAACAGCTGCTGCGCCTCTACCAGGCCTGGGCCGAGGGCGGCGCCGGCCTGCTGATCAGCGGCAACGTGATGGTCGACAGCCGCGCCATGACCGGCCCGGGCGGCGTGGTGCTGGAGGACGATGCGCAGCTGGCCAGGTTCGAGCACTGGGCGCGCACCGGTCGTGCTCGGGGCGCGCAGTTCTGGCTGCAGATCAACCACCCCGGCCGGCAGATGCAGGCCAACCTCGGCCAGCCGACCTGGGCACCCTCGGCGGTGGCGCTGGAGCTGGGCAAGCTGTCCAAGCGCTTCGCCACCCCGCTGGCGATGACCCAGGCGATGATCGACGAGGCGATAGCGCGCTTCGTCCGCACCGCCCGCCTCGCCGAACGGGCCGGTTTCAGCGGCGTGCAGATCCACGCGGCGCACGGCTACCTGCTCAGCCAGTTCCTCTCGCCGCTGACCAACCGGCGCAGCGACCAATGGGGCGGTTCGCTGGAAAACCGCGCGCGCCTGCTGCTGGAGATCGTCAAGGCGGTGCGCGCCGAGGTGGCGCCGGGCTTCGCGGTGGCGGTCAAGCTCAACTCGGCGGATTTCCAGCGCGGCGGCTTCAGCGCCGACGACGCGCAGCAGGTGGTCAGGCTGCTGGGCGAGCTGAAGGTGGACCTGGTCGAACTGTCCGGCGGCAGCTACGAGGCGCCGGCCATGCAGGGCGAGGCCCGCGACGGCCGCACCCTGGCCCGCGAGGCCTATTTTCTGGAGTTCGCCCGCGAGATTCGTGCGCTGGTGAGCATGCCGGTGATGGTCACCGGCGGCATCCGCCGTGCGCCCGTCGCCGAGCAGGTGCTGGCCAGCGGCGTCGAGATGGTCGGCATCGGCACGGCCCTGGCCATCGACCCCAACCTGCCGCGCGACTGGCAGCGCGGGCAGCACAACGCGCCGCAGCTGCCGCCGATCACCTGGGGCAACAAGGTGCTGGCGTCGCTGGCCAACATGGCCGTGGTCAAGCACCAGCTGCGCAAGCTGAGCCAGGGCCGCGACACCCACCCGCAGGTATCGCCGCTGTGGGCGCTGCTCCAGCAGCAGCTGAACGATATGCGGCGCTCCCGTCAGTACCGTCGCTGGATGGCGCGGCGCGCACTGGCCAACGGCTAACAGGCCGTCCCAGGCGGGCTGGTTATGGCAATCGCGTCTCTGAGCTGGCTCACAATGGTCCGGCGCTCACTGGCCCTCAGCGTGCGTCGTGCGCACCGCCAGCGAGCTTATGGGTGGAACACACCGCGCGCCCTACGACAGCGCACTGGCGCTGCCCCCGGCCAGCCATCGCCATAAGCGCGTCGATGCCGAAACGGAGGATCGGCACGTCGGCATTTCCGCCGAAACCAGCAGTTGCGGCAGCAGATACCCGGCCTCGACCTCGCTCTGAGCACAGTACGAGTGGCGCATGGCCTGGGCGCTGTCGCGCCAGCTGGGAGTGGGATGGGTTTGCCCGTTCATCTCGCCTGCCTCCTCAGAGATCCAGCACCAGCGGCTGCGTGCCGCCTTCGCCCTGCGCCGGCACGGCGCAGCAGATCAGCACGCTGTCGTCTTGCGGCAGCTCGGCGGGCGGATTCGGGTAGTGCACCTGGCCGCTGACCAGACGCGTCCTGCAGGTGCCGCAGGAACCGCCGCGGCAGCTGAACTCGGGGCTCAAGCCGCGGCTTTCCGCCAGCTCCAGCAGGCTGCCGCTGCCTGGCGTCCAGCGCGCCTCCTTGGCCGAGGTGGTGAAGTACACCGGCACCGGCTCGCTCGCCGCTGGCGGCTGCACCAAGGTGGCGGCCTGGCCGTCCGTGCGGCGCGTGAGCGTCGAGGGGCCGAACGCCTCGGCGTGGATGCGCGCGTCGGCGACACTCAGGTCGCGCAGGCCGTCGTAGATCGCCTGGGTAAAGGCGGCCGGGCCGCACAGGTAGAAGTCATGGTCGTCGAACGCCAGGGCCGCCTTGATCTGCGCCAGATCGAGACGTCCCTGCTGCTCGTAGTCGCGCCCGAGCACGGCATCGCTGCCCGGTGCGCTGAGGGCACGGTGGATGTGGAGCAGGCCATTGGCACGTTGCACCAGCTCGCGCAGCTCGGCCTGGAACGGCAGGTCGGTCAGCGTGCGTGCGCCCTGGAAGAAATGCATGCGCCTGCCCCGCCCCAGCGCCACCTGTTCGCGCAGCATCGACAGCAGCGGCGTGATGCCGACACCCGCGCCGATCAGCACCAGCGGCCGATGGGTGTCGCTGTTGAGGGTGAAGCTGCCCAGCGGCGCACGCACCTCCAGCACATCCCCGACCTGAACCTGCTCGTGCAGATGCCGCGACACCACGCCCTGCGCCTTGACGCTGATGCGCAGGACGCCATCCGACGGCGCGCTGGACAGGCTGTAGGTGCGCAGCAGGGTTTCGCCCGCGGCGCTGCTGATGCGAATGGGCAGGTGCTGGCCGGCGGCGAAACTCGGTGCGGCGCCCTGCTCCGGCGCCAGCACGAATGAGCGGATATCGCTGCTCTCCTGCTGCAGACTCAGTACCCGCCAGCGCTGCCACTGATTACGCTGCTCGCGTTCGCGCAGACGCGCATCGGCTTGCGCCCAGGTGCCGGTCATCAGGCTGGTCGGCGCGTACTCATGAAAGGTCCAGCGCAGCGAAGCCGCCGCCGGGCGCAGCACCACCTGCTCGACGTCGAAGGTCCACAGCCGCTCGGCGCCCTCGAAGGCCTGGATCAACGGGCTGTCGAGAATGATCTCGACGCGGCCGGCCAGCTGCAGCACGTCGCCCGTGGCGAAGTCGACGAACAGCAGGCCGGCGCGCGGATTGACGCTGAGGTTGCCCAGGGTATTGAAGTGCAGGTTGCCGGCGTAGTCGGGAATGGTCAGGCGATTGCCCTCCACCCGCACGAAACCGGCGCGCCCGCCACGGTGGGAAACGTCCACCGAACGACGGCCATCGTCGTGCTCGACGTAGCTGGCGACGAAGAAGGTATCGGCGCCGCGGATCATTGCCGCGCTGCGTGCATCCAGCTCGCTGGCGTCGTGACGCGCGCTACCCCGTCCAGCCGGAGAGCGGCTGTATTCACGCAGCTGGATATATTGCGGGCAGTTGCCGAAGGAATGCTCCACATCGATGTCCAGGCGCTGCGCCGAGGCCTGGCGGATATGGCCGTTGATGCGATTGCGCCGCCGCGTGTGCAGCTCGATACCCAGCAGGCCGATGGCCTCGCCGGCGCCCAGGCCGGAGGTGGCCGGGTCGAGCGGGTCGAGCGCCATGGCGGCGAGATCGAACGCCAGCCGGCGCGGGTCGGGCGAGGTGACGAAGCCCTCCTCGCCCTCGATCAGGGTGGCCCAGGGCTGGCCTGCGCCATCCACGGCACCGGCGATCATGAAGGGCAGTTGCCGGTAGAAGTCGCGATGCTGGTCCGGCATATGGTCGCGGATCACCTTCTGCCCGAGCACTTCCATGCGCTCGGCGACGCCGACCTTCTCCTGCAATTGCTTTTCACCGGCGTGCCAGGGCGAGTGCCGATGGCTGGGAAGCTGTTGCATGTTCTGCCCTCCACGAGAGGAGCCGCCGGGTAAACCCGGCAGCTGGCGGTGACTCAGGCTTGCAGGCCGGCGGCGGTACGCGGCATCGGCACGAACCCCGGCAGCGCCTCGATGCGTGCCAGCCAGGCGCGGATATTCGGGTAGGGCTCCAGCGAGACGTTGCCCTCCGGCGCATGGGCAATGTAGGAGTAGTTGGCCACGTCGGCGATGCTCGGCTTGTCGCCGGTGAGGAACGGGGTTTCGCCCAACTCGCCTTCCATCACGGTGAACAGCGCGTGGGCGCGGTTGATCACTTCTTCGGTGTTGAACGAGTAGCCGAATACGGTGACCAGGCGCGCGGCGGCAGGGCCGAAGGCCACCAGCCCGGCGGCTACCGACAGCCAGCGCTGCACCCGTGCGGCGGCGGCCGGCTCCTGCGGCAGCCAGTCGTCGTTGCCGTAGCGCTTGGCCAGGTAGACGAGGATGGCATTGGAGTCGGCGACGACGGTGCCGCCGTCATCGATCACCGGCACCTGGCCGAAGGGGTTGAGGGCGAGAAACTCAGGGGTCTTGTGCGCGCCCTTGGCCAGATCGACGAAGATCAGTTCGGTGGGCAGCTGCAGCAGCGACAGCATCAGCTCGGCGCGGTGGGCGTGACCGGAACGGGGAAAGTTGTACAGCTTGATGGCGGGACGGGACATGGTGATGATTCCTTCGAGGTGGGCTTAGGTCTCCGCGAGACGACTGGCCTTCGCGACGATGGGGCCATGTTCGCCCCATCCAACCTGGAGAAGAATCCCCACTTAAGGCAATCCACTATTTCACTTTATGCAATGAGCTCAGACCTGAAAGGCTGGATGGGCGCGCAGACGCGGTACGGCGAAGTCGAGAAAGCTGCGCACCCGCGCCGCCGCCCGGCGCCCCTCGCGGTAATACAGCTGCACCGGCACGGGCGCTGTAGCGAAGTTTTTCAGCACCGCCTGTAATTGCCCACTCTGCAACTCCTGATAGGCCTCGTAGCTCAGGCAGCGGGTCAGGCCAAAACCGGCGAGCGCCGCGCGGATCGCCGCCTGCGGCGTGCTGCAAGTCAGCCGCGGCGCGAGCTTCACCGCGCCGTCCACAAAGCGCCATTCCCCCGCATGCCCGGTCGAAGAACGAGCGATGGTGCGGTGTGCGTGCAAAGCCTGCGGGTTGGCGGGCCAGCCCCAGCGCTGCAGATAGGCGGGTGCCGCACAGACCAGCGGTCGCGCCCACCCCAACGGCACGGCGAAGCCGGACGAACTGGGCAGATGGCCGACCACCACGGCCAGGTCGATGCCCTCCTCCAGCAACCTGGGCGGCTCTTCGCGCGCCAGGGTGGCCAGGCTCACCTCGGGAAAGGCTGCCAGGTAGTCGACGGCAATCGGCGTCAGCACCTGATGCGTCATCAGCAGCGGCAGGGCCAGGGTCAGTTGCCCGGCGGGATTGGCGTGCAGGCCGGTCACGGAGCGCTCGGCCTCCTCCACCCGCTGCAGGATGCGCTGGCAGCTGTCGGCGAAAGCCGCACCCGCCGGACTCAGGCTGACGCCGCGCGGACCGCGCAACAGCAGGGTGCTGTCCAGACGGCTCTCCAGCGCAGCAATCGTACGCATCACCGTGGCCTGCGACAGCTGCAGCGCCCTGGCGGCCGCCGCCAGGCTACCGGCCTGCGCCACGGCGAGGAACACCTGCATTTCACGGTGATGGCTCATGCTGCGGGTGGTGCGCCGGCCGCGCGCAGGGCCGGATCGGCGCGAAAGCTGGCGGCGCAGTGGTCGACGAAGGTGCGCACCTTGGCCGACACCTGGCGCCCGCCCTGGTGAATGATGTGCACCGGCAGGGCCGGTGGTTCGAAGGCTTCGAGCACCAGTTCGATCTCGCCGCGTGCCACTGCCTCGGCCACCTGGTAGGACAGCACGCGGGTGTAGCCCCAGCCCAGGCGTGCGGCGCCGATCGCCGCCTGGTTGGAGCTGACGGTAAAGCGTGGACGCGGCATGAAACCGAAGGGCCCGTCGGCGCCGATGAACTGCCAGTGCGACAGCAGGTTGCTGGCGCTGGACATGACGATGGGCGCATCGCGCAACTCATCCGGATGACGCGGGCGGCCGACGCGGTCGAGAAAGGCCGGCGCGGCACATACCACCGGGCGGATCTGCCCGACCTGCAGCGCCGGGTGATCGCCCTCGGGCAGCGAGCCGATGCGCACGGCGACGTCGATGCCCTCCTCCAGCATGTTCACCACGCGGTCGACCAGCAGCGCATTGACCTCCACGTCCGGGTGGGTGTCGAGGTACTGGGCGATGCGTGGAATCAGGAACAGCTCGCCGAACATCACCGGCGCGGTCACGGTAAGCCGCCCGCGCGGGCGCACGCTGCCGCCGGCGGCCAGCTCCTCGGCCTCCTCCAGCTCCAGCAGGATGCGCCGGCAGTCCTCGACATAGCG
>NZ_AVOF01000439.1:0-2271 GCF_000465935.2 Pseudomonas sp. EGD-AK9 | reverse complement strand
CCCCAGTTCGGCCGGCTCCAGGCCCAGCCGCGGCCCAGCGCCAGGGCGGCGGCGCCGAGCAGGGGCAGGGCGAGAAAGCTGCTGGCCTGGGAGAGCCACAGGTGCGCGCCCTGCCAGCCGGGGTCGAAGCCGTAGCGCAGCATGCCGACGCCTGCCGCCGCGGCCGGCAGCAGGAAACCCAGCAGGGCGCAGAACAGCGCCGGCTGATCGGCCTCGCCATAGTGCTTGCGGGCCTTGCCGATGACCAGCGCGCAGGCCAGGCAGGCCAGCGCGAGCACGCCGTCGGAGAGCGCGGTGCTGTACTGCATCAGGCTTTTTTCAGTTCGGCAAAGGCGCGCTCGGCGGCGTCCAGGGTCAGTTGCAGTTCGGCCTCGCCGTGGGCGATGGAGGTGAAGCCGGCCTCATAGGCGCTGGGCGCCAGGTACACGCCGCCGTCCAGCATCAGGTGGAAGAAGCGCTTGAAGCGTTCGACGTCGCTGGCCATCACGTCGGCGAAGGTGACGATGTCGTCGGCGCCGCTGAAGTACAGGCCGAACATGGCGCCGGCCTGGGTGGTGACGAAGGGGATGCCGGCGGCATCGGCGCGCTGCTGCAGGCCGTCGAGCATGCGTGTGGTGTAGTCGGAGAGTTCGCTGTGGAAGCCCGGGCGGCTGATCAGCTTGAGGGTGGTCAGGCCGGCGGCCATGGCCAGCGGGTTACCCGACAGGGTGCCGGCCTGGTAGACCGGGCCGAGCGGGGCGACGCACTCCATGATCGCGCGCTTGCCGCCGAAGCAGCCCACCGGCATGCCGCCGCCGATGATCTTGCCGAAGGTGGTCAGGTCCGGGGTGACGCCGTAGTGCGCCTGGGCTCCGCCGAGGGCGACGCGAAAACCCGTCATCACCTCGTCGAAGATCAGCACCACGCCGTGCTGGTCGCACAGCGCGCGCAGGCCTTCGAGGAAACCCGGCGCCGGCGGCACGCAGTTCATGTTGCCGGCCACCGGCTCGACGATGATGCACGCGACTTCCTGGCCGACCTGCGCCAGGCACTCGGCCACGGCGTCGATGTCGTTGAACGGCAGGGTCAGGGTGTGCTTGGCGAAGGCCGCCGGCACGCCGGCGGAGTTCGGTACGCCCTGGGTCAGGGCGCCGGAACCGGCCTTGACCAGCAGGCTGTCGGAGTGGCCGTGGTAGCAGCCTTCGAACTTGATGATGCTGTCGCGGCCGGTGTAGCCACGGGCCAGGCGGATGGCGCTCATGGTCGCCTCGGTGCCGGAGCTGACCATGCGCACCATCTCCATCGACGGCACCAGCGAGCAGACCAGCTCGGCCATCTCGGTTTCCAGCGCGGTCGGCGCGCCGTAGGACAGGCCGTGCTGCAGCTGGCGACGCACCGAGTCGAGCACCTCCGGGTGGCTGTGGCCGAGGATCATCGGGCCCCAGGAGCCGACGTAGTCGACGTAGCGCTTGTCGTCTTCGTCCACCACATAGGCGCCTTCGGCGTGCTTGAAGAACAGCGGGGTGCCGCCGACGCTCTTGAAGGCGCGCACCGGCGAGTTGACGCCGCCGGGGATGTGCTTCTGCGCGTTGGTGAACAAAATTTCGGAACGGGACATGGCAGGTCTCTCTACAAACGAATCAGTCGAACAGCGCGGCGAAGGCGCGGGCGCGGTCTTCCACCTCGGTGGCGCAGTCCGCGGCGAACAGGGCGTGAATCACCGCGACCAGGCTGGCGCCGCGGGCGATCAGGCCGGGGGCGTTGTCCAGGGTCACGCCGCCGATGGCGACGATGGGCTGGGCAAAGCGCGCGCGCGCCTCGTCCAGCAGCTCCAGGGTGGCGGCCGGGGCGCCGGGCTTGGTGTTGGAGTTGAAGAAGCGGCCGAAGGCGATGTAGCTGGCGCCTTCGGCGACTGCGCGCTCGGCCAGCTCCAGCTGGGCATGGCAGGTGCCGCCGATCACGCATTCAGTGCCGAGGCGAGCGCGAGCGGCGGCCAGCGAGCCATCGCTCTGGCCCAGATGCAGGCCGACGTTCAGCCGTGCGGCCAGCTCCAGGTCGTCGTTGATGATCAGCGTGGCGCCGTGGCGGGCGCAGAGTTCGGCCAGGGCCTGGGCTTCGTCGAAACGGCGCACGGCATCGGTGGATTTGTCGCGGTACTGCAGCAGACGCGCGCCGCCGCGCAGCGCGGCCTCGGCGTAGGGCAGCAGCTTGCCGCCGGCCAGCAGCGGGGTGTCGGTGATGGCGTAGAGGCCGCGCAGCGCCGCAGTCATTGGGCGAAGTCCAGCGGCAGGG
>NZ_AVOF01000438.1:0-2276 GCF_000465935.2 Pseudomonas sp. EGD-AK9 | reverse complement strand
GACGCGGCGTGCGCAGCACCCGCAGCACCCGCGAGGCGAGGCCGGTGTAGCCGGCCATGACGATCAGGTCGACCACTATCATGGTCGCGCCCATCAGCAGGTACTGCGGCAGCAGCGGCTGCTGCGGGGCGATGAACTGCGGCAGCACGGCGAGCATGAAGACGATCGCCTTGGGGTTGCTGGCGTTGACCAAAAAGCCACGCAGCACCAGGGTCAGCGGCCGGCCGCTGGGGCGCTCGGCGGCGCCGGTGGCGAGGTCGCTGGGCAGCGCGATCCACTGCCGGTAGGCCAGGTACACCAGGTAGGCGACGCCGAACCACTTGATCAGGCTGAAGGCCAGCGCCGAGGCGGCGAGGATGGCGCCGACACCGGCGGCGACGATGGCGATCTGCAGGGCCAGGCCCAGTTGCAGGCCGAGGGCGTTCCAATAGCCGCGCCAGAAACCGTATTGCAGGCCGGCGGACATGGAGGCCACGGCACCGGCGCCGGGCGACAGGCTGATCACCCAGCAGGCGACGAAGAAAGCGAGCCAGGTTTCCAGGGCCATGGCGGATTACCTCGGGAGGGAAGAACGGGAGCAGGCCCTACAGCCTACTCCCGGCCGCTCAATCCGGCGAGCCCTTGCGCAGCTGCACCGGCTCCAGCTCCTCCTTGCGCGCCCGCGCCTGGGCGCTGCGCAGGCGGATGTTGATCGCCTCCACGGCCAGCGAGAAGGCCATGGCGAAGTAGACGTAGCCCTTGGGCACGTGCACGCCGAAGCTCTCGGCGATCAGCACGGTGCCGACCACGATGAGGAACGACAGCGCCAGCATCTTCAGGCTCGGGTGCTTGTCGATGAAGGCGCTGATGGTGCCGGCCGACAGCATCATGACGATCACCGAGATGACGATGGCCGCCACCATCACCGGCACGTGCTGCACCAGGCCGACGGCGGTGATCACCGAGTCGAGGCTGAAGACGATGTCGATGATGGCGATCTGGATGATGATGCCCATGAAGCCGTAGCTCTTCTTCGGCCCGCCCTGCGCGGCCTCCTCGGCGCCTTCCAGGCTGTGGTAGATCTCCGCGGTGCTCTTGAACAGCAGGAACAGGCCGCCGAAGAACAGGATCAGGTCGCGCCCGGAAATCCCCTGCTCGAAGACGTGGAACAGGTCGTCGGTCAGGCGCATCACCCAGGTGATCGACAGCAGCAGCAGGATGCGCGTGCCCATGGCCAGGGCCAGGCCGAAGAAGCGCGCCTTCGGCTGCTGCTCGACCGGCAGGCGGCTGACCAGGATCGAGATGAAGATGATGTTGTCGATGCCGAGGACGATCTCCAGGGCGGTCAGGGTCAGAAACGCGACCCAGATTTCCGGGTTGCTCAGCCATTCCATTCAGGGATGCTCCAATGAGTTCAGGTTGTGTAGGAAAGGTGCCGCATATGGGGCAGCTTTCGTGCAAAACCTAGCGCCAGCGGCGCACGGATTTCTGGAAGAACAGGCTGTTGGGCACCTGCAGCAACGCGCCGGCGGCCTCTTCGCTGACATCCTGCAGCGTGGTGTAGAACAGGTTGATGGCCAGCACCCGCCCCTTCACGCCGGGTTTGTCGGCGCTCTCGATCACCTCCACGGTATCGCCCAGGCGGAACGGCCCCATGGCGAAGATCAGCAGCGCGCAGAACATGTTCGACAGCACGCTCCAGATGGCGAAGAAGGCCACCGCCGCCACGGCGGTGAAGCCGGTGATGGCGGTCCACAGCACCGTGGCCGACACGCCCAGGCGCTCCAGCACCAGCATGAAGGCGCTGCCCAGGATCAACCAGCGCAGCAGGCCGCGCAGCGGCAGCAGCACCTCCTGCGGTAGCAGGCTGTAGCGCGCGCCGAGGCGGCTGATGGCGCGGGTCAGGATGCGCTGGGCGAGCCACGCCAGCAGCAGGATCAGCAGCACCTGGCCGGCGCGGATCAGCGGTTCGCGCCAGGCCGTGAGCAGTTCCAGCGATTCCATCACTCGGTCTCCTCCAGTTGCTGCTGCAACGCTTCGAGCGTCTCCAGGGCCAGCAGCCAGCTTTCCTCCAGCTCGGCCTCGCGCGCCTTGAGCGTCGCCTGCTCGGCCAGGCGTTCGCGCAGCTCGTCCTTGCGCGCCGCCTCGTACAGGCCGCTATCGGCCAGCTGCGCTTCCACCTTGGCCAGGGCCTGGTGCAGCTTGTTCAGCTCCTGCTCAAGCTTGTCGGCCTGCTTCTTGTGCGGCGCCAGCTGCTGGCGCAGGGCGGCGGCGGCCTGGCGCTGGGCGCGCTTGTC
>NZ_AVOF01000437.1:0-2280 GCF_000465935.2 Pseudomonas sp. EGD-AK9 | reverse complement strand
GACCGCATGCTGTGCATCTACCTGGCGCAGAACCCCGGACTGACGCGCCGCTACATGGAACTGAGCTGATTGCCTAGACGAACATCAGGTGCGCGCCCGCGCATCGAGGACTCCTCATGAAACGCCTTGCCATCTTTATCTACGGTCTTGCCTGCTACGCCCTGTTTCTGGCCACCTTTCTCTACGCCATGGCCTTCGTCGGCAATCTGCCGGCGGCGCCGCGCACCATCGACGGCGCACCGCTGTTGCCCCTGGCCGACGCCCTGGCGATCGACCTGCTGCTGCTGACCCTGTTCGCCGTGCAGCACAGTGTGATGGCGCGCCCGGCCTTCAAGGCCCTGTGGACGCGAATCATCCCGGTCGAAGCGGAGCGCAGCACCTATGTGCTGTTTTCCAGCCTGGCGCTGATCGCCCTGTTCTACTTCTGGCAGCCGCTGGGCGGGATGATCTGGGAGATCGACAACCGCAGCGGGCGCCTGCTGCTCAACGCCGGTTTCGGCTTCGGTTGGGCGCTGGTGCTGTACAGCACCTTCCTGATCAACCATTTCGACCTGTTCGGCCTGCGCCAGGTGTGGCTGCAACTGCTCGGCCGGCCCTACACCGCGCTGCCGTTCCAGACCCCGGGGGTTTACAAGCTGGTGCGCCACCCGCTGTACCTGGGCTGGTTCTTCGCCTTCTGGTGCACGCCGCAGATGAGCGCCACCCACCTGCTGTTCGCCCTGGCCACCAGCGCCTACATCCTGCTGGCCATCGTCTTCGAGGAGCGCGACCTGCTGCGGGCGTATCCGCAGTACCGCAGCTATCGTCAACGGGTGCCGATGCTGCTGCCGCGCCTGCGCGGCAAGCGCAAGGTAGAGGAGCTGGAGGAGGCGGCCTGAAGCATCCGCTCGCCAACCGAAGGCGCCCCGCGGGGCGCCTTCGGCATGTGTGCAGAAAATTTTCGTGCGCCCCATCAAGCGTCCAAGGCACGAGCCGATACAGGTGAAAGTAGTTAGCTGAATCTTTTCAGGCCTGCAGTCAGGAATGGCAGCGGGTTGCCGACAACAGGAGCACCATCAATGTCGCTGCGTAATCTTGCCATCGCCCCGCGGGCGGCCCTGGGTTTTGGACTGGTGGCACTGCTGGTGCTGCTGCTCGGCGCCTTCTCTCTGTTGCAGATGGCGGAGATGCGCAAGCAGTCCACCGAGGTCGACGAAAACTGGCTGCCCAGCGTGCTGGCGCTGGCCGAGGTGAGTCAGGACGCGCTGCGCCTGCGCGCCATCACCCTGCGCCTGATGCTCAACCGCGAACCGGAGCAGGTGCAGAACAACCTGCGCCTGGCCGAGGAGCTGCGTGCCATGCTCGCCAAGGCGCAAACGGCTTACGAGCAGCGCATTACCACCAGCGAGGAACGTCGTCTCTACGACGACTTCAAACGGGCCGAGACGGCCTACCTGCAGGAGCAGGGGCGGATAGTCGAGGCGGTGCGCCGCGGCGATTTCGATGCCGCGATCGCGGTCGCCGGCGGCGTGCTCAACCAGCACGCCGATGCCATGGCCCGTGGCCTGCGCGAGCTCTCGGAACTCAACCGCAACGCCGCTTCGGCCGCGGCGCAGCGCGCCGGCGCGGTATTCGAGTCGGCGCGCGCCTGGGTCATCGGCATGCTGCTGCTGGCGGCCCTGGCCACCGTGGCACTGGCGCTGCTGCTGACCCGCAGCATCGTCGCGCCGCTGACCGAAGCGGTGCGGGTAGCCGAGGTGGTGGCTTCGGGCGATCTGACCCAGTCGATCCAGGTGCTCGGCAACGACGAGCCGGCGCGCCTGCTGGCGGCGCTGAAAAGCATGCAGCAGAGCCTGCGCAGCACCATCCAGAGCATCGCCGACTCCTCCAACCAGCTGGCCTCGGCGTCCGAGGAGCTGCACGCGGTGACCGAGGACTCGAGCCGCGGCCTGCACCAGCAGAACACCGAGATCGAACAGGCGGCCACTGCGGTCAACCAGATGACCGCGGCGGTGGAGGAGGTGGCGCGCAACGCGGTGAGCACTTCGGAGGCCTCGCGCGAGTCCAACCAGGTCGCCCAGCAGGGCCGCGAGCAGGTGCGCCAGACCGTCAGCTCGATCAGTCAGCTGGCCGAGGACGTGAACAGCACCTCCGGGCAGGTCGAGCAGCTGGCCGAGCGGGTGCGCGAGATCAGCAAGGTGCTCGACGTGATCCGCTCCATCGCCGAGCAGACCAACCTGCTGGCGCTCAACGCCGCCATCGAGGCCGCGCGGGCCGGCGACGCTGGCCGCGGCTTCGCCG
>NZ_AVOF01000436.1:0-2295 GCF_000465935.2 Pseudomonas sp. EGD-AK9 | reverse complement strand
CTGCATCAGCTCGAAGCCGGGGATGCCGGCGGCGATCAGCCGGGCGTCCAGCGCGCGCACCTGTTCGGCACTGTGCAGGGTCAAGGGCAAGGGGGTAGGTGTCGGACGCATGGCTCGCTCGTGGCGGATGTCTGGCAGAATTATACCCACCTCCCCTGCGGTTGCCCTGCAATGCCCGTTTCTTCCCTCGATCTCCCCGCCCTCGCCCAGTCGATCAAGGACTGGGGCCGCGAGCTGGGCTTCCAGCAGGTGGGCATCGCCGGTGTCGAACTGGGCGAGCACGAAGCGCACCTCGAACGCTGGCTGGCCGCCGGCTACCAGGGAGAGATGGACTACATGGCCGCCCACGGCAGCAAACGCTCGCACCCGGAGCAGCTGGTGCCGGGCACCCTGCGGGTCGTGTCGCTGCGCATGGACTACCTGCCCGGCGATACGCAGATGGCCCGGCGCCTGGCCGAGCCTGAAAAAGCCTACGTGTCGCGCTACGCGCTGGGCCGCGACTACCACAAGCTGATCCGCAAGCGCCTGCAGCAACTGGCCGAACGCATCCAGACGGCGATAGGGCCGTTCGGCTACCGCGCCTTCGTCGACAGCGCGCCGGTGCTGGAAAAGGCCATCGCCGAACAGGCCGGCCTCGGCTGGATCGGCAAGAACACCCTGGTGCTCAATCGCAAGGCCGGTAGCTATTTCTTCCTCGGCGAACTGTTCGTCGACCTGCCGCTGCCGGTCGATGCGCCGCACGGCAGCGAGCACTGCGGACGCTGCAGCGCCTGCCTGGACATCTGCCCGACCGCCGCCTTCGTCGGCCCCTATGTGCTGGATGCGCGGCGCTGCATCTCCTATCTCACCATCGAGCTGAAGGGGCCGATTCCGGTCGAACTGCGTGAGCCCATCGGCAACCGGGTGTTCGGCTGCGACGACTGCCAGATCGTCTGTCCGTGGAACCGCTTCGCCCGCCCCACCGTGCAGGGCGACTTCCAGCCGCGCCACGGCCTGGACAACGCCGGCCTGGCCGAGCTGTTCCTGTGGACCGAAGAGGAGTTCCTGGCCCGCACCGAAGGCTCGCCGCTGCGCCGCGCCGGCTACGAGCGCTGGCTGCGCAACCTGGCGGTCGGCCTGGGCAATGCGCCCTCGACCATCCCGGTGCTGGAGGCATTGCAGGCTAGGCGCGAGCATCCGTCGGAACTGGTACGCGAGCATGTCGAGTGGGCGCTGGCGCGGCACCAGGAGCGTGGGCTGGGTTGAGGCGCGCAGCGCCGTAGCCCAACGCGCCATCCCCCAGCCGGGCTGCGCTAGGCTCAGCGCCAGCCTGCCGGCGCCCCCCCCTGCGCCCGGCTCAGACCTTGAGGAAATGCTCGCGGTAATGACGCAGCTCGGCGATGGACTCGCGGATATCGTCCAGTGCCTGGTGGGTGGCGGTCTTCTGGAAGCTGTCCCTGACCTGCGGCGCCCACATGCCGGCGAGGATCTTCAGGGTCGAGACGTCCAGATAGCGGTAGTGGAAGTAGGCTTCCAGATTGGGCATGTACTTGTAGAGGAAGCGCCGATCCTGACCGATGCTGTTGCCGCAGATCGGCGACTTGCCCTTGGGCACCCACTGCTCGAGGAAGGCGAGGGTCTGCGCCTCGGCCGCCGCGGTGTCGATGCGGCTCTCGCGCACGCGCTGGGTCAGGCCGCTCTGGCCGTGGGTGCGGGTGTTCCACTCGTCCATCGCGGCCAGCGCCGCGTCGCTCTGGTGAATGGCGATCACCGGGCCCTCGGCCAGCACGTTCAGTTCGCTGTCGGTGACGATGGTGGCCATCTCGATGATCACGTCCCGCTCCGGCTCCAGGCCGGTCATCTCCAGGTCGATCCAGATCAGGTTGTTGGGGTTCTGCATGGTGTGCGGCTCCTTGGCTCAGGCGGCAAGTCTAGCGGATATCGGCGCCGCCGATCTGCCACAGCAGCAACTGCGTCTGCCGCCCCTGATTCAGTTCGCGCACGGCATTTGGGGCCACCCCGGGGATGGCGAAGCTGTTGCTGATCAACCAGCTGCCGGGCGCCATCTCCTCCCGCGCCTTGGCCCACAGGCGCGCCATCGGCACCGGCGAAAGGAAGCAGTAGACGACGTCGAACGGTGCCAACTCGGTACGCCACAGGCTCCCGTAGCGGATGCTGCAGTTGCCCTGCCCCAGGCAGCGCAGCCAGGCCAGGAGAAACAGCAGCGGCGCGCTCTCGACGCCGACGAAGCGTCCGCGCGGGAAGCGCCGCGCCAGGTGCAGCAGGGTGCCGGCGGTGCCGCAACCGAGGTCGACG
>NZ_AVOF01000435.1:0-2299 GCF_000465935.2 Pseudomonas sp. EGD-AK9 | reverse complement strand
CCTGCAGCACCGCTGGCGAGTGCCACTGGCGGCCGCCTGCGGGTGGCGCCGCGCGACGAATACATGGCCGCCTTCAGCGAGGTGGACGCGCCGGATTTCGGCATCGCACCGGTCGGCGCCGATCTGCAGGACGCCAAGCCCGAGGCCGCCGCACCGCAGGTCGATCTGTCGCAGTTCAGCCTGGCGCCGGTAGGCAGCGACATGGGCCAGGCCAAGGCTGCCCCGGCCGCGCCGCCGCCGGATACCTCGCACCTGAAACTGCAGGAATGACACCGGGCCCGCCATTGCGGGCCCGGTCGTTTCAGCTTGCCTGGCACTTGGCCTCGGCGTCTCCGGGCTTGAGCTTGCGCACCGAGACGTAGAACAGCTCGCAGGTCTGCAACTGGTCGGTGACCTGCCATTTCTGCGTGCAGCTCGCGAGCGTCTGCTGCGGATCGCCGGCGGGCTGCCGGCCCATGTCGGCTTGCCAGCAGGCGGCGCTGAGATCCTGGCCCATGACCCGGATGCCGGTGGCATCGGCCTTGGCCTGGCTGCCCTGGTTGTTGGCCGGATCGGCGGCGTACCAGATATAGCTGGGGTGGTTGGCGCCCAGCACCGACACCTGTTGCCCCGGCGCGGCCTCGATCCGGCCGAGGCCGAGCACCGCCAGCTGCACGCCATACTGCTGCTTGACCCAGTCGCGCACCGGGCTGCCGAAGGCGACCATGGGCAGGCTGGCGCCGCCCTTGCCGGCGCTCAGCTCGCGCACCATACGCTGCTGGTAGTCGTTGAAATAACCGTAGACCCCTTGCAGGGCGCTGCCGGCGTTGGCCGGCGCGGCGATCGGGGCGATATCGACGATGGTTTGGTAGGCCGGGGTCTGCGTCGCCGGCACGCCGTTGCTGACCAGCAGCGCGGCCCAGCGATCGGTGGTGCTGGAGCGCAGGTAGTCCTGCGCCTGGGTCAGCGAATAGTCCGGGGGGAAATGCAGCAGCTCGACGCTCTTGCGGTTGTCCAGGGCCATGCCCAGGGGCAGGAAGAAGTACCAGTCGTACTGCCATTTGCCGTCGCGGTTGAGCTGGTTGGCGCCGTCGTAGGCCAGGTCGCCGGCGTCGAGCAGTTGCTTGAGCGGTTGCCCGTAGCCCTTGGGCGTGCCGGCGAAGTCGGCGTAGAGGCGCTCGCCCTGGCGGTGAATGGTCACCCGGGCGTCGGCGTAACCGTCCCGCGCCAGGCTCTGTTCGAGGTAGTGCTGCACCGTCTGCTCCAGCGTCCAGTCGCGGTAGCAGATCACGCTGCAGTTGTTGGGGTAGGCGAACAGGCGGCTGACGCGCGCGCTGTCGCCCAGATCGAGGCGCTCCCCCTGCTGTCCGGACGGTTGGCTGGCGCAGCCGAACAGCAGACTGGCCAGGATGATCGCCACACCACTTCGCTTGTGCATGCCCTTCTCCTTGTTGAGCGTCCGCGCCCGGCAACGTGCCGGCGGGCGCCCACAACTCAAGCAGAAAAGGCCGCAGGCGTCAGGTACGTGCGTTCAACCCAGGTAGCCGGCGCAGCATTTCTTGAACTTCTGTCCGCTGCGGCAGGGGCAGGGATCGTTGCGTCCGGCTTTCAGCGGCACGCTCGGGTCGAGGAAATACCAGCGCCCGCCGACCTGGACGAAGGCCGAGCGTTCGCGGTGGCTGTGCTCGCCCTGTGCGTCGTGCCAGCGGGCGACGAAGCAGACCTGCGCATGCTCGGGCTGGCCGCCGAACAGCTCGCTGCTTTCCACCTCCAGGCCGAGCCAGGTGCTCTGCGCGCTCCAGGCGGCCATGGCGGCGCGATCCAGCGCGCTCTGCTGGGCCGGCAGGGTGGTGGCGACCAGGTAGTCCACCAGGCCCAGCACGTAGGCGCTGTAGCGCGAGCGCATCAGCAGCTCGGCGCTGGGCGCGGCGGTGCCGGCATGGTAGGGGCCGCAGCAGTGGCCGAGGGGGTTGCCGCTACCGCAGGGGCAAACGGGGTCGAGTGGATTCATGGCGTTACCACCAGTACTTGCCGAAGTTTTCCGGATTGGCCCAGAACTTGGCGTTCAGCCAGTCCGGCACCTGCTTGTAGTCGAGCAGGTCGTAGGTGAACAGGTGCAGGGTCTGGCCTTCGCGCTGGAACTGCTCGCTGGCCTGCATGGCCAGGGCGAAGAAATCGGTTTCCCGCCAGTCTGCGGCCTGCAGGTCGACCAGCACGGCGACGCGGCTGGCGTTGAGGTTGCGGATGCCGCCGAGCAGTTGCAGACCGTCGCGCTTGCTCAGGTGTTCCAGGCAGTCGACCAGCAGCGCCAGGTCGAAGC
>NZ_AVOF01000434.1:0-2307 GCF_000465935.2 Pseudomonas sp. EGD-AK9 | reverse complement strand
CCTGCAGCGGCCAGGTGGCGCAGCTGCAGCCGGGACAGGCGCTCAAGGTGATGACCTGGAACCTGCAGTACCTGGCCGGCAAGGGTCATGTGTTCTGGTACGACCTGCCCGGCGGCGACGGCCCCGACGACCGGCCCAGCGCCGCGGATCTGGCCAGCACCCTCGACGAGGTGGTGCGGGTGCTGCGCGACGAGCAGCCGGATGTCGTCCTGCTGCAGGAGCTGCACGACGGCGCCCGGGCCAGCGACCATCAGGATCAACTGGCCCTGCTGCAAGCGCGCCTGGCCGACCTCTACCCCTGCGCCAGCCAGGCCTTCTACTGGCAGGCCGGCTTCGTCCCGCACCCGCGCATCCTCGGCAGCGTCGGCATGAAGCTGGCCACCCTCAGCCGCTTCCGGATCGCCCGCGCCGAGCGCCTGCAACTGCCGCAGCGGCCCGGCAACCCGCTGACGCGCCCGTTCCAGCCCAAGCCCGCGCTGCTGGTCAGCCACCTGCCGATCCGCGGCGGCGGCGAGCTGGTGACGCTCAACGGCCATTTCGATGCCTTCGCCCAGGACGACGACACCCAGGCGCGCCAGCTGAGCATGACCGACGACCTGCTGCGCCAGCTGCAGGCTGCGGGCACGCCCTGGGTGCTCGGCGGCGACTTCGACCTGCTGCCGCCCGGCCAGTTGCCGGACGCTGAGCGCAGCCGCTACGCCAGCGACAACCGCCTGCAGGAGCTGGCCGCGCGCTACCCGCTGATCCCCAGCCTGGATCAGGCAGCTGGCGGCGAGCAGGCGCGCTGGTACACCCACTACCCCAACGACCCGGCCGCCAGCGGCCCTGACCGCACCCTCGACTACCTGCTGCACAGCCCGCGGCTGACCCCGCTGAGCAGCACGGTGCGCCAGCACGACACGCTGCACATCTCCGATCATCTGCCGCTGATCGGCCGCTTCTTTCTGCCCAGCCTCGACTAATCTGCGAAGGACAGGGGCTGGACAAGCGCCACCGCGGTTGGCCATGCTGGTCGCGTGACACTTTTATAACGACAAGACGGCGCCGAGCCGCGTACTCCCAGATGCCAAGATGCTGCTGCCTTCTGCTCGCCGCCCTGCTGTGGCTACCGAGCCTTGCCGCCACGGCCGAGATCGACGCGCTGCGCCAGGTCAGCGTCGGCTATTACGAATTCCCGCCCTACTCCTACACCGACGCCCAGGGCCGCCCCAGCGGCGCCATCCTCGAACTCAGCGCACGCCTGCTGCGCCACGCCGGCTACCAGGCGCATTTCCGCTCCTACCCCGGTGCGCGCCTGTACAGCGGCCTGCGTGACGGCAGCGTGCAGCTGTGGCCCGGCGCCCCGGGCAAGGCGGAGCTGGTCGGGCACACCCTGGAGGCCCGCCACCGCCTCGGCGAGATCACCCTCAACCTGTATTTCCGCCGCGACACGCCGCTGCCGCGTCTGCCCGACGATCTCAAGGACAGCGGAGTGATCCTGATCAGCGGCTACAGCTACTGGCAGGAGGTCAACCAGTGGCTCGCCGACCCGGCGCTGGGCATAGTGGAACACCGCACCGCCAGCCACACCGCCGCCCTGGAGATGCTGCAGCGCCGCCGCGGCGACTACCTGCTGGACTACCAGACCCCGGTGGAGCAGGCGCGCCGGCGCCTGGGCATGGGCGAGCTGCCCTTCGTCCAGCTACAGCGCCTGCCGCTGAAGCTGATCGTCTCGCGCCACACCCCCGGCGCCGAGGCGCTGCGCGACGCCCTCGACCGCGCCTACGAGGAACTGCGCGCCGCCGGCGAAGACCTGCAGTTGCCTTGAGCCGTGTCAGCGCGGCTCGGGGCTCTCGCCGTCTCGGAGCAGCGTCAGCGCATGGGCCAGGCTGGCCGCGGACAGTTCGCCGAGATGGCTGCCCAGCTGACGCCCATCAGCGGCGTAGAACAGCGTGCTGGGCAAGGCGCGCGAGCCGACCTGCTCGCCCAGGCGATTGCCGGCGTCGAGCAGCACGTTGCCCAGCCCTGGCGCCTCCTTGCCCAGGAAGGCCGCAACCTGCGCGGCGGACTCGCCCTGATTGACGAACAGAAAGGTCATCCCCGGCTCGTCGCGCTGCGCGGCGGCCAGCACCGGCATCTCGCGCCGACAGGGCGGGCACCAGCTGGCCCAGAGGTTGACCACTAGCGGCTTGCCGGCGAAATCCTGCAGATTGACCGCACGCCCCTGCAGATCCTGCAGGGCCAGATCGGGTAGCCGGGTGCCCTGCTGCAGGGCCTGCAGCACCGCGCTGCCGCCCAGCCAGCAGGCCAGGCCCAGCGCCATGGCCG
>NZ_AVOF01000433.1:0-2322 GCF_000465935.2 Pseudomonas sp. EGD-AK9 | reverse complement strand
GGACGCTTGGCCGCGCCGCTGCGCGCCTTGGCCATGGCCGCCAGGCGCACCGCGACGTTGGCCGCACCATAACCGACATAGCCGTTCTTGCGCTGGATGACCTCGAAGAAGAAGCGCTCCTCGAACGGCTCGGTGTACACGTGGAACAACTCGCCGCCCTGGGCGTCGCGGTCGTAGAGCACGTTGTAGTAGGCCAGCTCGCTCAAGAACTCGTCGTCGAAGTCGAAGCGCGCGGCCAGGTCGTCGTAGTAGTTCAGCGGGATTTCCAGCAGCGGCACGCCGGCCTCCTTGGCCCGCGCCACCTCGGCGAAGATGTCCTCGCAGGAGAAGGCGATATGGTGCACGCCGGAGCCGCGGTAGCTGGACAGCGCGTGGGCGATGGCGGTGTTGCGGTTCTCCGAGATGTTCAGCGGCAGGCGCACCGAGCTGCAGCGGCTGCGCAGCGCGCGGCTCTTGACCAGGCCGTAGGGGTCGGGCAGCACCACCTCGTCGTCGGCCTCGAAGTCCAGCAGGCTCTTGTAGAACAGCACCCAGCTGTCCAGCGACTCGGCCGGCAGCGCCAGGGCCATGTGATCGATGCGCTGCAGGCCGCCGCCGGCCACGGCGTTCGGGTCCAGCTTGAAGTCGGTGTCGTAGATGGTCTGGCCGGCGCCGGCCTGCTCCACCAGGTAGATCAGGCTGCCGTCGGGGGCGCGCACCGCGGGGATTTCCCGCTCGTTGGGGCCGACCAGGCCGCGATAGGGCTGGCCGCGGTAGTCGCAGGCGCGCTGCAGGGCGGCGGCCTCGTGCTTCACCCGCAGCGCGGTGGCGCACAGCGACGGGCCATGGGCCTCGAAGAAGTTGTGGGCGAAGGAATAGGGCTCGGCGTTGAGCACGATATTGATATCGCCCTGACGCAGCAGGCTGACCTCCTTGGAGCGGTGCTGGCCGGCGCGGGCGAAGCCCAGGCGCTCCAGCCAGCCGGCCAGGCGCGCGCCGACCGCCTCGTCGACGGCGAATTCGAGAAACTCCACGCCGTCGTAACGGCTGGCCGCCGGCGGGGTGAACAGCACGCCCGGCTCGATCGCCACGCCTTCCTTGTCCAGGCGCTTGGCGGTCTTCTCTTCCAGATAGAGCAGCGAGCGCAGGCCATCGGCGGCGTTCTGCCGCGGCGGCGCGGCGCGGAAGCCGTCGTTGAAGATTTCCAGCGACAGCGGGCCGCGGTAGCCGGTGCGCAGGATCGGCGCGAGAAAGCCGGCCAGGTCGAACTCGCCCTGCCCCGGGAAGCAGCGGAAATGCCGGCTCCACTCCAGCACGTCCATGGCCAGCAGCGGCGCGTCGGCCATCTGCACGAAGAAGATCTTGTCGCCGGGAATCTCGGCGATGGCCGCCGGGTCGCCCTTGAGCGACAGGGTGTGGAAGCTGTCGAGGATCACCCCCAGCGCCGGGTGGTCGGCCTGGCGCACCAGCTTCCACACCTGCTGGTAGGTGTTGACGTGGCGGCCCCAGGCCAGGGCCTCGTAGCCGATGCGCAGGCCGCGCGCGCCGGCGCGCTCGGCGAGCAGGCGCAGGTCGTCGACGAGGATGTCCTCATCGCCCAGGGCGTCGGCGGCGACATTGCTGCACACCAGCACCAGGTCGGTGCCGAGTTCCTGCATCAGGTCGAACTTGCGCTCGGCGCGGTCGAGGTTGCGCGCCAGGCGGTCGCGCCGGCAGCCCTCGAAGTCGCGAAACGGCTGGAACAGGGTGATGGCCAGGCCGAGGTCGGCGCAGCGCTTGCGAATCTCGCTGGGGCTGCCGTCGTAGTAGAGCAGGTCGTTCTCGAAGATCTCCACGCCGTCGAAGCCGGCGGCGGCGATGGCTTCGAGTTTTTCCGGCAGGGTACCGCTCAGGGAGACGGTGGCAATCGAACGCTGCATGCTGCAACTCCTGGTTGGGGACGCCGGCGCTCAGCGGCGGCGCGGTGCCGGGCTGCGGCGCTGGCCGCACGACCCATGCACCCGCCGACCAGGTGCCAGTCAGGGTGAAAGGATTATTGGCGCAGTCGCACGGCGCGGCAAACCTAAATGTACGAACCGGTTAGTTTTCCGTGCGTTTATCGAACGGAAGCCGGCTTGGCGAATTGACCCTGGGCATGCCCGCTGCGCACCATCTCCAGCGAATCGCCAGCCGGCCGGTGCCAGCCACCCCCGTGCCTGACGACAGGCGCGCCGCCCACGGGCGCGCGCCGACAGCGTTGTGCCATAACAATTTCAAGATTCGGGTTCCTACGATGTTCATAGTCACTGCCGTATTCGCCTGCCCTTCCCTGCCTGCCCTCGCGCGCGCCGACAGCGCCCCGCA
>NZ_AVOF01000432.1:0-2327 GCF_000465935.2 Pseudomonas sp. EGD-AK9 | reverse complement strand
CTGCGCCTTGCGCTCGCCGGGGCGCACCACCTGAGCGCTGAGATACAGGTCGTGACGCGCCCAGGCCGGGTCTATGGGCAGCTCGAAGGTCTTGCCTGCCGCCGGCACGCTGATTTCCTGCCACCACAGCGGCCCCTCGCTGGATTCCAGCAACAGGTAGCCGCTGCCGGCGGCCGGCGGGGTGACGCTGATTCTGGCCACATCGCCCGCCGCATAGGCCGGCTGGTCCAATGCCAGCTTGACCTGGTCCGGACGCACCGCGCCGCCCTCGGCGTTGTCCTGCCAGCGGTAACCGGCCCAGAAGCGCAGGCTGCTGAGCAGGCCGGTGCGGTTGTCCACCAGCTCGACCCGGTAGGGGCCCCACTCCACCGGGAAGCTGACCTTGGCGGTGCCGCCGGCCTCGATGCTCAGCGGCTCCTCGCTGAGGGTGAGGAATTTCTCGTTGAAGTTGTGCCGCCAGCCCTCACCGTCGGAGAAGCTCCAGAAGTAGTCGCGGCGCTCGCGCACCAGGCGCACGGTCAGGTCGGCGGCGGCCAGCTTGTTGCCGGCGGCATCGGCCACCAGCAGCTCGAACTCGGCCAGGCTGTCGGCATCCACCTCCTCGCCGTCGAACAGCCCGCGCAGCCCCGGCAGACGCTCGGCCGGCCATACCGGCTGGACGATGCGCCGGGTGATCGGCCGGCCGCCGGATTCCTGCAGGCTGGCCTGGAGGATCAGGCGCAGCGGCGATTTGGCCTCGCCCCAGCGGTTTTCCGGGCGCAGCACGGCACGGCCCTGGTCGTCGAGACTGATCTCGTCGAGTTCCTGATCCTGAGTCAGATCGGCCTCGGTGACGTCGCCGAACTGATAGCCCGGCAGGCTCGCCACCGCCTCGCGCAGCGGCCGCACGTAGAGCTGGCCGGTCAGGCGGTTGCCGGCGGCCGGCGCGCCGTAGAGGTAGCGGCCGGTCACGGCGAACTCGGCGGCGTCGCCGGGAGCGATGGGGTGCTCCTGGCCCTCGAGTTCCAGGGCCAGGCGTTCGGGGAGGAAGTCCTCGACGAGAAACTCGTACAGCTGCGGGCTGCCGTCGCCGAGGTCGAGCAGCAGCTGCCAGCGCCCGGTGGGCGCCTCCTCGGCCAGCTGCAGCTGGTACTGGTAGAGGCCACCCTCGTCCGCCGTCCAGACGAACTTGCGGCTGACCTGCTCGTCCGGCCGGCGCACCTCGACGCTCACCGGCTGAGCCTTGACCGGCTTGCCGTCGGCGTCGCGCAGCAGGGCATTGAGCAGCACCGTCTCGCCGGGGCGATAGAGGTCGCGCGGGCCGAACACGAACAGCTGCAGCGGATGCGCCTTGGGCCCGGCGATATCGAATTCGGCCAGGTCCAGCGCCGGTGCATTGAGGCGCAGCAGGCTGGTCTGCTCGCCCTGCTTGGCCAGCAGCAACTGGGCCTTGGCCGGCAGCGGCAACTGGGCGTGGCCGGCGGCGTCGGTCTTGCCCTCGGCGAGCAGCGCGCCGTCGCCATCGAGCAGCTCGAGCTGCACCCCGGCCTGCGCCTGGCCACCTTCCAGGGCCTGGGTGAAGACGTCGAGACGGTCGCGGTAGCGGTGCGCGGACAGGCCGATGTCGCTCAGGGAAAACAGCGTCGCCGGCTGCGAATAGCTGTAGCTGCCGGCCTCGCGCATCACCGCCAGGTACACCCCGGGCTGCTTGAACGGCTCCAGGCCGGCGATCGGCAGCAGCAGGGTCTCGCGCGTGTTGCGCGCCGGGTTGAGGTCGAAACGTCCGCCGTAGACCAGCTCAGCCATCGGCAGCAGCTCGCGCGCCTCCCAGGTGTCGAGGTTGCTGCTGCGCCCCCAGCGGGCGAGGAAGCCCGGCAGCGCCTCGGGCTTGATGCGGAAGAACTCGACGTTGACCTTGTCGACGTTCAGCGCGATCACCGGCAGGCCCTCGGCCAGGCGGGTCGGCAGCAGCGAGCCGCGGCTGGCGAAACCGACGCTGGCCTGTAGGTCGCGGGTCTCCAGGCGGCTGACGTGCTCGGCGGCAAGCTTGGCGCCATTGATGCCGCGCAGGCCGGCGTCGATGGTCAGCACCAGCTTGCGCTTGGGCTCCAGGTGGCGCAGGCGCAGTTCGCTCAGGTTTTCGGACAGTTCCCAGGCGCCGTCGACCTTGCCGTCCTTGCTGTCGACCAGGTGCAGGCGCTCGGCGAAGGGCTGGTCGGG
The DNA here is from genome assembly GCF_000465935.2 of Pseudomonas sp. EGD-AK9. Taxonomy (NCBI): domain Bacteria; kingdom Pseudomonadati; phylum Pseudomonadota; class Gammaproteobacteria; order Pseudomonadales; family Pseudomonadaceae; genus Pseudomonas; species Pseudomonas sp. EGD-AK9. Next base: position 128 of record NZ_AVOF01000432.1, on the reverse strand, counting down.
ATCGAGCGGCACGGAGAAGGTCACCGACAGCGCGCTGGCGCCGTCCAGTTGCACCTCGGACACGTCGACCACCTCCAGTTCGCGACCGGCATGGCGCGCGGCCAGCGCGGCGCGATCCACCGCCGGCT
>NZ_AVOF01000431.1:0-2332 GCF_000465935.2 Pseudomonas sp. EGD-AK9 | reverse complement strand
CCTGCGGCTGCAGCGCCGGGCGCTGGCGACTGGCCAGGGCGAACGGCAGGCGGCACCAGAAACGGCTGCCGACGCCGACCTGGCTGTCGACCCCGACCTCGCCGCCCATGGCCTCGGCCAGGCGCTTGCAGATGGCCAGGCCGAGCCCGGTGCCGCCGTACTTGCGGGTGGTGGAGCTGTCCGCCTGCTGGAAGGATTCGAACAGCCGCGCCTGCTGCTCGGCGTCCAGACCGATGCCGGTGTCGCGCACCGCGAACAGCAGCCAGACCTGCTTGCCGTCGCGCCGCTCCAGCTCGATGCGCACCTCCACCTCGCCCTCGGCGGTGAACTTCACCGCGTTGTTGGCGTAGTTGATCAGGATCTGCCCCAGCCGCAGCGGATCGCCGAGCAGGCTGCAGGGCACCTGCGGATCGAGGCGAAACAGCAGCTCCAGGCCCTTGGCCGCGGCCTTGTCGCCGATCAGGTTGGCCAGGTTGTCGAGCACCTGCTCGAGGTCGAACTCGATGCACTCGACGCTGACCTTGCCGGCCTCGATCTTGGAGAAGTCGAGGATGTCGTTGATCACCCCGAGCAGGTGCTGGCCGGCCTGCTGGATCTTGTTCAGGTAGTCGCGCTGGCGCGGGTCGAGGTCGGTCTTCAGCGCCAGGTGCGACATGCCGATGATGGCGTTCATCGGCGTGCGGATCTCGTGGCTCATGTTGGCGAGAAAGTCCGCCTTGGCCCGCGCCGCCTGCTCGGCCAGGGCCTTGGCGCGCGCCATGGCCTCCTCGACCTCCTTGCGCACGGTGATGTCGCGGCCGGTGCCGACCAGCCCGAGCAACTGCCCGCGGTCGTCGTAGAAGGCCACGCGCAGGGTGTCGTAGAGCACCCGCCGACCGTCGGCGTGGTCCAGCCAGGTCTCGTTTTCCAGCGGCGCGCGACTGGCCAGGGCGCGGCGGTCGAGGCCGGCACGCTCGCGGCTGAGCGCGGCGTCGAACAGCTGCTCGTCGCGGCAGCCGACCAGGCTCTCCGGGCTGCGCGCGAAGATCGCCGCGAAGGCCTGATTGCAACCGCGGTAGACGCCGTCGCTGTCCTTGAACCAGATCGGGTCGGGGATCGCATTGACCAGCGCCAGCAAGGTGCTGCGCTGGCGCCTGGCCTCGGCCTCGGCGCGCTGGCGCTCGGCGATCTGCACCGTCAGGCGGCGGTTCCACACCAGCACGAAGACGATCAGCGCCAGCAGGCCGAGGGCGTAGGGCCAGCCCACCTGCAGCGCCTTGCGCCAGTTGAACTCGGTCAGCGGCGGCAGCCAGCGATCGCGGATCGCCTCGCGCTCCTCACGGCTGAGGCTGGCCAGGGCGCGGTCGAGCAGATCGACCAACTGCGGCAGGTCGCGGCGCACGCCGAAGCGGATCTCGCTGCTGCTCAGCCCCGACTCGCCGCGCAGCTCCAGGTTGGCCAGGTTGTGCCGGCGGATCAGGTAGCTGGCCACTATCATGTCGCCGACGTAGGCCTCGGCGCGCCCGGACGACACCGCGCGCAGGGCCTCCTCGGTGTTCAGGGTCTCGACGAACTCGATGCCGGCCACCTCGTCGCGCAGCAGCTGCTGCAGCACGTAGCCGCGCTCGATGGCCACACGCTTGCCGGCCAGGTCGGCGACCTGCTGCACGCGCACCTCCGGGCGGCTGAAGATCAGGCTGCTGCTGATCAGATAGGGATCGCTGAAGCGCATCCAGCCCTCGCGCTCGGGAGTGCGCGCCACCGACGGCAGGATTTCGATGCGGCCCTCGCGCAGGGCGGCCAGGGCCTGCTCCCAGTCGTCGAAGTAGACCGCGTCGATCTCCACCCCCAGGCGTTCGCCGAGCAGGCGCAGGTAGTCGGCGCTGATACCCTGATAGCGGCCGTCCTCGACCATGTCGAACGGCGGCCAGCCGGTGCGTTCCACCCCCACCAGCAGCTGCGGGTGCTGCGCCAGCCAGTGCTGCTCTGCCTTGCTCAGCGGCAGCGCCGCCAGTGCCGGCACCAGCGCGCCCCACAGCAGCAACGCCAGCGCCCAACGAGCATAACGCGCCATGCCTGCATCCCCTTGCCGGCCGTCGATGGGCTGTAAGCCTAGCCCGGCTTTGAAAGCGCATTACGGATTGGCAGCGCGCGGCTGCGGGCCGACAATCGAAAGCATCAGGAGGAGGCCCCATGCTCGACACCGACCACTGCTGGCAAGCCGTCTGCGCCCGCGATGCGGGCCAGGACGGGCGCTTCGTCTTCGCCGTGCGCAGCACCGGCATCTACTGCCGGCCCAGTTGCCCGGCGCGGCGGCCGCGGCGCGACAACGTCAGCTTCCACGGCGATGCGG
>NZ_AVOF01000430.1:0-2340 GCF_000465935.2 Pseudomonas sp. EGD-AK9 | reverse complement strand
CCCGCCACGACGGGCGCATCGGCTACCACGCCGCCGACCTCGCCGACCCGGCGCAGATCGAAGCGCTGTTCGACTACGCCCGCCGCGAGTTCGGCCGGGTCGATATCCTGGTCAACAACGCCGGCATCCAGCACGTCGCGCCGCTGCAGGACTTCCCGGCCGAGCGCTGGGACGCGATCCTCGCGCTCAACCTCAGCGCGGTATTTCATTGCACGCGCCTGGCCCTGCCCGACATGCGCGCGCAGGACTGGGGGCGCATCGTCAACATCGCCTCGGTGCACGGCAGCGTCGGCTCCCTCGGCAAGGCGGCCTACGTCGCGGCCAAGCACGGCGTGCTCGGCCTGACCAAGGTGGTGGCGCTGGAAACCGCCCTGAGCGGCGTCACCTGCAATGCCATCTGCCCCGGCTGGGTGCTCACCCCGCTGGTGCAGCGGCAGATCGACGCGCGCATCGCCGCCGGCGAGTCACCCGAGCAGGCACGCACGGCGCTGCTGGCGGAGAAGCAGCCGTCGCAGGCCTTCGTCACCCCGCAGCAACTGGGCGAGCTGGCGCTGTTCCTCTGCAGCCCGGCGGCGCAGCAGGTGCGCGGCGCGGCCTGGAACATCGACGGCGGCTGGCTGGCGCAGTGAGGCCTCAGAGCCTGTTCAAAGTCTGCTGCGCGTCGGCACTGCTGCGTTAAAAACAGGCTCGGCAAGCCGCTTGCGGCTAACGCGCTTCAGCGCGGCCCGAAGGGCGAGTGCAACGAGTAATGCTCATGTACAGAAGTACAGTCGCCCGCGACTCCGACCGATCCTCGCCTGTTTTTGCGGGGCCGCCATCGGTATTGCATTGCTCTAGCTCGCGAGCCTTTGAACAGGCTCTTACGGGCTGGCGGGAATCTCGCGCGGCTGAGGCTCGTCGCGTTCGGCGACGAAGGCCACCGGCGTTGATCCGTCGGCATTGAGCTGGAGAATGCGCTCGGGCCGGCCCTGCTCGTCGAAGAACACCTGGCCGAGGCCGGCGCCGTTCCACAGGCGTTCGCCGGCGCGGCTGCGCTCGGGGATCAGCGGGCTGACGCGCATGCGCCGGCGCTTGGTCAGCCAGTTCAGCGGCGACCAGGGCGCGTAGAGCCAGCGGTTGAGGCGGTCGAACCAGTCCAGCAGGCGCGGCGGGAACTCGTTCTTGATGCCGCTGCTGGTGATCTGCCAGATGGTCGGGCTGGCGCGGCGGTGGCGGATGCTCACGCGGTAGACGAAGGAGTAGTGCACGTCGCCGGAGAGCACGACGAAATCCCCCGGCGTGCGCGAGTGGCGGAAGATGTTGAGCATCACGCTGGCCGCGCCGCGGTGGGCCATCCAGTTCTCCGCGTCGACCAGCAGCGGGTGGCCGGCATAGGTGAACAGCTTCTGGATGCCCTCGATCAGCTTGACCCCGAACATCGGCGCCGGCGAGACGATGATGCAGGCCGGGTGATCGAGCAGCGCCTGCTGGAATTCGCACAGCGCCTCCCAGTCCATCAGCCCGGACGGCCGCGACAGGCGGCCCTCGCTGCGCCAGCGGCGGGTGCGGGTGTCCAGCACCAGCAGCGCCGGGGTGGTCGGCAGCACGTAGTGCCAGTGCTGGAACTGCAGCAGGGCGTCGATCAGCGCGTCCTGCGCCCGGGCGTCGAGCTGGTCGTCCTGGCGCTGCTGCAGCAGCTCGCCGCAGGCGTGCAGCGGCTCCGCGAAGGCGTCCGGGTCGTTGCCCCAGCCCTGGCACAGCAGGTAGGCGAGCAGGGCGTTGCCGATGATGCGCTTGGAGAAGGGGTGGCCGTAGGCGGTCTGCTCCCAACGCGCGGAAAGGTTCCAGTCGTCGGTGACGTCGTGGTCGTCGAAGATCATCAGCGTCGGCAGGTGCGCCAGCACCCGTGCCGCCTGGCCGAGCGACTGGCGGAAGGCCGCGATGCACGGCCGCTGCTCGGCGTAGCGGCGCTGCTGCTCGGCGTCCAGCGGCGGCTGCTCTTCCTCGATCAGGCTCCAGGGCACGGGCGACCAGACCAGCAGGTACATGGCGATCATCTCGGCGAAGGTCACCAGGTGGTTGTCGGCGTTGCTGCTGGTGAAGATCGGCTTCTCCACCCCGCCGAAGAACTTGTCGCGCAGGGTCTGGTTGCTCTTCAGCGCCGGCAGCAGCTCGGCGCGCCGGTAGTAGCCGACCGGGTCGGCGTACAGCGCCTGGCTGCCTGTGACCACCGCGCCCTCGAGGCGCTCGTCGAACAGGCCGAGGCGGGCGATCAGCTGGTGGATGGCGCACAGCATCGGCCCGGCGACATCGTCGACGTAGACCTGGTCGCCGCTCATCAGCAGCAGCGCCGGGCGCTGC
>NZ_AVOF01000429.1:0-19271 GCF_000465935.2 Pseudomonas sp. EGD-AK9 | reverse complement strand
TGGCGCGCAGCGAGGCCGACGTGCGCCAGCGCGAGAGCGACGTGAGCGCGGCCAAGCGCCTGCGCGAACGCAGCCTGATCTCGGCCAACGAGCTGATGCGCCTGGAGAGCGAGCTGGCCAAGGCCCGCGCCGAACTCGACAGCGCCCGCCTGCAGCTGCGCAACACGCGGATCGTCGCGCCCTTCGCCGGCATCTACGACCAGCGCCAGGTCGAGCTGGGCGATTTCGTCCAGCCCGGGCAGAGCCTGCTGACCCTGGTGGACATCGACCGCCTCAAGGTCAGCGCGCAGATCGCCCAGCAGCAGGTGACCCAGCTGCAGCTGGGCCAGCCGGTCAAAGTCGAGCTGCTCGACGGCCGCACACTGGAAGGTGAGCTGCACTTTATCGCCGCCGCCGCCGACCCCGGCTCGCGCAGCTTCCGCATCGAGGTCAAGGTGGACAATCCCGCCGGCCTGCGCCTGGCCGGCGCCAGCGCCACCCTGCATATCCAGACCGGCGAGGCCCTGGCCCATCGCCTGTCCCCGGCCCTGCTCAGCCTCGACCAGACCGGCCGCCACGGGGTCAAGTGGGTCAACCAGGAGCAGCGCGTGGAGTTCACCCAGGTGCAGCTGATCAGCGTCGACAACCAGGGCGCCTGGGTCAGCGGCCTGCCGCCGAAGGTGGCGCTGATCACCCTCGGCCAGGGCTTCGTCGAGCCGGGCCAGCAGGTACGCACGCAACTCGCCGCAGAGGGCAGCTGAGATGCACGCCCTGATCGCCGCGGCACTGGATCGCAGCCGCACCAGCCTGCTGTTTCTGGCCTTCCTGATCCTCGGCGGGCTGGCCGCCTATATCGCCATTCCCAAGGAGTCCAACCCGGACGTGGCGATTCCCATCATCTACGTCTCGGTGACCCTGGAAGGCATCAGCCCGGAAGACGGCGAACGCCTGCTGGTGCGTCCTCTGGAACAGGAGCTGCGCAGCCTCGAGGGCGTCAAGGAAATGCGCTCGGTATCCAGCGAGGGGCATGCCTCGGTGACCCTGGAGTTCGACGCCGGCTTCGACGCCAAGGTGGCGCTGGCCGACGTGCGCGAGAAGGTCGACACCGCGCGCAGCAAGCTGCCCGAGGAGGCCGACGAGCCGACCGTCAACGAGGTCAACGTGGCGCTGTTCCCGGTGCTCTCGGTGGGCCTGTCCGGGCCGATCGCCGAGACCGAGCTGGTGTACATCGCCCGGCGCCTGAAGGAGAACATCGAAGGCATCGCCGAGGTGCTGTCGGTGGAGATAGGCGGCGACCGCGAGGACCTGCTGGAAATCGTCGTCGACCCGCAGGTGCTGGACAGCTATGGCATCGACTACAACGAGCTGTTCAACCTGGTCAGCCGCAACAACCGCCTGGTCGCCGCCGGCAGCCTGGACACCGGTGCCGGACGCATGAGCATGAAGGTGCCGGGGGTGATCGAGAACCTCGAAGACGTCATGAGCATGCCGATCAAGGTGGTGGCGGGCAGCGTGGTCACCTTCGCCGATGTCGCCAGCATCCGCCGCACCTTCAAGGACCCCACCGGCTTCGCCCGCATCAACGGCCAGCCGGCCATCGTCCTGGAGGTATCCAAGCGCAGCGGCGCCAACATCATCGCTACCATCGAGCAGGTCAAGGCGCTGCTGGAGCAGGCCAAACCGCTGCTGCCGGCGGGCGTGGAAGTCAGCTACATCATGGATCAGTCGCAGGAAGTCAAAGGCATGCTCGGCGACCTGCTCAACAACGTGCTGACCGCCATCGTCCTGGTGCTGATCCTGGTGGTGGCGAGCATGGGCCTGCGTTCGGCGCTGCTGGTCGGCCTGACCATTCCCGGCGCCTTCCTCAGCGGCATCCTGCTGATCTGGATGCTCGGTTTCACCCTCAATATCGTCGTGCTGTTCAGCCTGATCCTGGTCGCCGGCATGCTGGTGGACGGCGCCATCGTCGTCTCCGAGCTGGCCGACCGTTACCTGCACCAGGGCCAGAACCCGCGCCAGGCCTGGGCCAATGCCGCCACGCGGATGGCCTGGCCGGTGATCGCCTCCACCGCCACCACATTGGTGGTGTTCCTGCCGCTGCTGTTCTGGCCCGGGGTGGTCGGCCAGTTCATGAAGTACCTGCCGGCCACCGTGATCCTCTGCCTGCTGGCCTCGCTGGCCATGGCCCTGGTGTTCCTGCCGGTGCTCGGCGCGGTCACCGGCGGCGCGGCCCAACCGCAGGCGCAGCACGCCAGCCGCGCCGGCAGCGCCTACCGCCGGCTGCTGGAAAAGCTGCTCCGGCGCCCCGGCCTGACCCTGCTCGGCATGCTCGCGCTGATCGCGCTGATCTACGTCGGCTACGGCCGCTTCAACCACGGCGTGGAATTCTTCCCCGAGGTCGAGCCGGAAAGCGCGCAGATCTGGCTGCGCGCCCGCGGCGACCTGTCGGTGCAGGAGAAGGACACCCTGCTCAAGCAGGTGGAACGCCAGGTGCTCGGCATGCGCGAGGTCAAGGCGCTGTACGCACGCTCCCTGGCCCAGCCGGACGGCCAGCTCGGCGCCGACGTGATCGGCACCCTGCAGTTCCAGTTCGTCGACTGGCACCAGCGTCGCCCGGCCAAGGACATCCTCGCCGAGATGAGCCGGCGCACCGCCGACATCCCCGGCGTGGTGCTGGAGTTCCGCAAGCAGGAACAGGGCCCCACCGACGGCAAGCCGGTCAAGCTGCAGATCAGCGCCATGGACCCGGCGCTGAGCGAGCAGTGGGTCGAGCGCATCCGCGGCGAAATGCACAGGCTCGGCGGTTTCGTCGACATCGAGGACGACCGCGCCCTGCCTGGCATCGAATGGCGAATCAAGGTCGACCGCGAGGCCGCCGCGCGCTTCGGCGCCGACGTGCTCAGCGTCGGCAACGCGGTGCAGATGATCACCAACGGCCTGAAGCTGGCCACCTACCGCCCCGAGGACGCCACCGACGAGGTGGATATCCGCGTGCGCCTGCCCGGCAACTGGCGCTCGCTCGACCAGCTCGGCCGCCTGACCCTGAGCACGCCGACCGGCCAGGTGCCACTGAGCAACTTCGTCGACCTGCAGCCGGCGCCCAAGGTCGGCACCCTGCGCCGGGTCGACGGCGACCGCACCATCACCCTGCAGGCCGACCTGGCCGAGGGCGCACGCCTGGACGAACGGCTCAAGGCGTTGCGCGAGGCGCTCGGCGAGGTACCGGCCGAGGTCGAGGTGCAGTTCGCCGGCGAGGACGCCGACCAGCGCGAGGCGGCCACCTTCCTGATGACCGCCTTCGTCGTCGCCATCTTCCTCATGGCGATCATCCTGGTCACCCAGTTCAACAGCCTCTATCAGGCGGCGCTGGTGCTGTCGGCCATCGTCCTGTCCACCGCCGGCGTGCTGATGGGCCTGCTGATCAACGGCCAGTCGTTCGGCATCGTCATGGTCGGCATGGGCCTGATCGCCCTGGCTGGCATCGTGGTCAACAACAACATCATCCTCATCGACACTTACAACCAGTTGCGCCGCCAGGGCCTGGAGCCGCGCGAGGCAGCGCTGGAAACCGGCAGCCTGCGCCTGCGTCCGGTGCTGCTGACCGCGGTGACCACCATCCTCGGCCTGATGCCCATGGTGCTCAGCGTCAACGTCGACCTGCTCAGCCCGAGCCTGGGCTTCGGCGCCCCCTCAACCCAGTGGTGGACCCAGCTGTCCAGCGCCATCGCCGGCGGCCTGGCCTTCGCCACCGCGCTGACCCTGCTGCTGACGCCCTGCCTGCTGGTGCTCGGCGCCCGCTTCGAACGTCGCCCGCCGCCGCTGGAGACCTACGACACCGACCTGCTCGACCTGCCCGAACACCTGATCGCGGCCAAGCCCGACAAGGTGCAGCTGCAGCGCACCGACTGAGCCAAGCGCCCCGCCGCACTGGCGGGGCGCCCAACCAAAGCCTGGCGCGCGCCACTCGACTGGGTGGTCAGGCGCTTTGCCCCTACACTCGGCGACTCACTTGCAAGGAGCCGCCATGCGCACCCTCTACCAGTTCCCCATTTCCCACTACTGCGAGAAAACCCGCTGGCACCTGGAGCACAAGGGCCTCGACTACCGGGTCGACAACCTCTTCCCCGGGCTGCACCGACTCAAGAGCCAGCGACTGGCCGGTATCGCCACCCTGCCCATCCTGCAGGACGGCGAGCGCACCATCGGCGACTCCACCGCCATCGCCCTGTATCTGGAAGAGCGCTACCCCGAGCACGCCCTGCTGCCAAACGACGCCGAACAACGTCGTCAGGTGCTGGAGCTGGAAGAAGGCTTCGACCGCCTCGGCGTGCACGTACGCCGCTGGCTGTACGGACAGATCCGCCAGTGGGACTCGGTGATGCACGCCATGCTCGAGGTCTACCGCCCGCTGCTGGGCCTGCGCGACCTGATGAAGCCGGTGCTGATCAACGGCGTGCAGAAGCTCTACGGCGTAACGCCCGAGCGCGTGGCCAAGTCCCAGGCCGAACTGCTCGCCGGGCTCGACCTGATCGAACGCCTGACCGACGGCGACCCAGCGCGCTACCTGGTGGGCGAGCGCCTGAGCCTGGCCGATGTCGCCGCCGCGGCGCTGTTCGCCCCGCTTTTCACCCCAGCCGGCACGCCCTGGGCCGACATCGCCGGCCACGACGCCGAGACCCAGGCCCTGCTCGACCAACTGCACGCCCGCCCCGCCGGCCAGTGGGTGCTGCAACGCTATGCCCGGGACCGCCGCCGCGATACCCAACAAAATAATGGCAAAGCGCCAGTTATCGCCTAGGCTAAGCAACAGATAGGACTAAGGGCGGGGATGGAGAGACGGCACGGACGCCTTTTATTCGACGGCCAACGCAACGCGCGCCGCAGCAAAACGACAAAGCCCTCCGAGCGAGGGCTTTGTCTTGTTCGTGCGCAGGCTGCACACGACGGGGAAATCGAATACCGAGCTAACGAAGTGTATGGGGTCGGCATCCTGCCTGTTGGCCACTTCGTTAGCCCGGTGACCGGAGAGTAGTGCAGACAGTGGCACTGTGCCAACCCTCGATTGCGCGGTTTGTTTCACAGAAACGGGCAGGCTGACGAATCAGGGCTAGGCGCTGAAAAGCAAAAACCCCTGAGGCTGAAAGCTTCAGGGGTTTTTTATATGGCGGGAAGATAGGGATTTGAACCCTAGGTGCCATTGCTGACACAACGGATTTCGAATCCGTCCCGTTCGACCACTCCGGCATCTTCCCAAGCGGCGCGCATGATAACAGCTGAATGCGCTTTGGCGAAGCTTATTTTGAAAAATTTTCTTGTGCTATCAGGCGCTTGTGAAAAGGCCGAGCGATGCACGGCCTGGCTGTAGCGTTCGCCTTGGGCCTCAGGCCGTGAGGCGGGTCAGGGCTTCGCGGTATTTGTCGGCGGTCTTCTGCGCCACCTCGGCCGGCACCGCCGGGGCCGGCGGTTGTTTGTTCCAGCCGGTGGATTCCAGCCAGTCGCGCACGAACTGCTTGTCGAAGCTCGGCGGGTTCTTGCCCTCTTCGTAGCTGTCGGCCGGCCAGAAGCGGCTGGAATCGGGGGTCAGCACTTCGTCCATCAGAGTCAGGGTGCCGTCTTCGTCCAGGCCGAATTCGAACTTGGTGTCGGCGATGATGATGCCGCGGGTGGCGGCGTATTCGACGGCGGCGCTGTACAGGGCGATGGCGGTGTCGCGCACCTGGGCGGCCAGTTCGGCGCCGATGATGGCTTCGCACTGGGCGAAGCTGATGTTCTCGTCATGGTCGCCGACGGCGGCCTTGGTCGAGGGGGTGAAGATCGGTTGCGGCAGCTTGGCCGCTTCCTTCAGGCCGGCCGGCAGGGCGATGCCGCAGACGGTGCCGCTGTTCTGGTACTCCTTCCAGCCGGAACCGACGATATAGCCGCGCACGATGGCCTCCACGGCCACCGGTTTGAGGCGTTTGGCGACCACCGCGCGGCCTTCCACCAGCGGCAGCTCGGCGGCCGGCACCACGTCTTCGACCTTGTCGCCGGTGAAGTGGTTGGGCACCAGGCCGGCCAGCTTGTCGAACCAGAAGTTGGAGATGGCGGTGAGGATCTTGCCCTTCTCCGGGATAGGTTCGGCGAGGATCACGTCGAAGGCCGACAGACGATCGGTGGCCACCATCAGCATGCGCTTGTCGTCGATTTCGTAGAGGTCGCGGACCTTGCCCGAGTAGATCTTCTTCAGGCTCAGGGTGGTGGGTGTGCTCATGTCGGCATTTCCGTTTCTGGCAAACAAAACAGGCGAAACCTTTGCGGGTTTCGCCTATCGGTTATCGGCAGGTGGCGCGAGCGCCGATCAGCCGAGGTTGTCCTGGATCAGGCTCAGCACGCGGCGCGAGACATCGGCCGGGGCAATGGTGTTGAGGTCTTTTTCCACGGTGACCTGGACGCCGTCGCCAACCGGCGTCAGGCGCACCTGGTAGCGCTCGGCGCGGGCTTCGAGCTCTTCCTTGCTCGGCTCGCTGCCGAACATGCGGCCGAAGAAGCCGGGCTTCTCCTCATTGACCTGAGCCCCTTCGGCCAGGTTGATGTAGTACAGGCCGAGGCTGCGGTTGAGGTCGTCGACGCGCACGTCGGCCAGCTCCAGCGAACGGCCGACGCCCGACCAGGCGCGGTCGAAGTCGGCGCCGAGGTTGAGCACCGGGTTGCCGTTGCCGTCCTCGCTCAGACTGACGCGGCTGGGCGCATCGAAATCGCGGGCGGCGAGCAGCGACACCGAACCGCCCTGCTCCACGCTACGCGCCATGCTCACCAGCATTTCGTCGAGCAGCGCGGCTTCCAGGCTGGCGTTGCCGCTGCGCGCGGCGAAGGCGACATCGGCAGTGCTGCCGGCCGGACGCTCGGCGCTGGTGACGAAGACTTCGCTGGTGTTGCGCTGCACGCCCGGCTCGATACGCACCCGCACGCGGGTCTCGGCATCCGGGGCGACGCCGGAGACGCGGCTGCTCAGGCGCCGCGCCATGCTCGCGGAAAGTTCGTCGAAACGCTGCCAGGCGGTGGTGAATTCGCCGGTCTGCGGGCGTTCGTCGGCGATACGGAAACCGTTGTCCTCGAAGAACTGACGGGCCAGCGGCCAGACTTCGGCCGGCACGCGCTGGGCCACGACCCAGCGCGACTCGCCGCTACGCTGCAGGCTGAATTCGCGTTCGTCGGCACGCACCTGCAGGCTCTGCGGGCGCGGCACCTCGAACTTGCCGCTGGCCTCGGAGCTGGCCACCTGCGCCGGCACCGGCAGCAGCGGGTCGAGACGCTTGGCCTGGATATCGGCCGGCAGCTGCATCGGCGCGGTCTGCCGCGCTTCCAGGTAATCGCTGCCGCGGTCGCGGAAGTAGCCTTCTTCACCCCAGAGCCAGCCACAGCCGCTGGTACTGGAGACGATCAGAGCAAGGGCGGACAATCCGGCCAGTCGCTTCATGCGTAAAATTCCTCGATTAAACCAATACGCCGCACTGGCGCATGGCCTGGCGCAGCGGTTCGTGACAGCGCGGGCTGAGCCAGGTCAGCGGCAGACGAATACCGTCGCCCATCATGCCCATTTCGTGCAGCGCCCATTTCACCGGAATCGGGTTGGATTCGATGAACAGCGCCTTGTGCAGGGGCATCAGGCGGTCGTTGATGGCGCGGGCGATGGCCGCCTCGCCGCGCATGGCGGCGGCGCACAGCTCGCTCATCGCGCGCGGGGCAACGTTGGCGGTGACCGAGATGTTGCCCTTGCCGCCCAGCAGCATGAGTTCAACCGCAGTGGCGTCGTCGCCGGAATAGACGAGGAAGTCCTTGCTCACCCGATCCAGCACGTCCTGGGCGCGCTGCAGGTCGCCGGTGGCTTCCTTGATGCCGATGATGTTGTCGATCTTCGACAGGCGCTCGACGGTCTCCGGCAGCATGTCGCAAACGGTGCGGCCCGGCACGTTGTAGAGGATCTGCGGGATGGCCACGGCTTCGGCGATGTGGCGAAAATGCAGGTACAGGCCTTCCTGGGTCGGCTTGTTGTAGTAGGGGGTGACCAGCAGGCAGGCGTCGGCGCCGACGTCCTTGGCCGCGCGGGTCAGCTCCACCGACTCGCGGGTGGAGTTGCCGCCGGTGCCGGCGATCACCGGAATGCGCCCGGCGACCTGGTCGACCACGCGCTTGATCACCTCGATGTGCTCGGGCACTTCCAGCGTGGCGGATTCACCGGTGGTGCCGACCGCGACGATGGCATTGGTGCCCTCTTGCAGGTGGAAATCCACCAATTTGCTCAGGGCCTCCCAGTCCAGACCACCCTGCGCATCCATGGGCGTGACCAGTGCCACCATACTGCCCGCAATCATGCAACCGCTCCTGCCGGAAAAATTGAGCCGTAATGGTACTGGCGCCACCAGTCCTGCACAAGCAACGGACAAGGCCGTGCACGGCCGTCTCGCCGCACGCGGGAAGCGCTTGCCGGCATTCCCCTGGGCGGTGCTTTTCGCTAACCTGCTGCCTTTGGTCGACGGCTGTCGCTCGCCGACCGTTCATCGCTTTAGGAAGGCTGCATGTCCACCCCCCTCGTTCGCGAACAATTTCTCCTCATCAGCGCCCTCGGCCCCGACGCCATGGCGCTGACCAACCTGCTGTGCCGCACCTGCCACGAGAACCGTTGCGCGGTGGTCAGCACGCGCCTGAGCCGCCACGGCGAGTTCAGTGCCCTGGTGCTGCAGGTCTCCGGCAGCTGGGACGCGCTGGCGCGCCTGGAGTCGAGTCTGCCGCTGCTGGCGAAGAAAAACGCCTTCTCGGTCAACCTGATCCGCAGCGCCGCCGCCGAGGCGCGCCCGCAGGCCCTGCCCTACGTCGCCTACGTCAGCTCGGTATACCGTCCGGACATCCTCAACGAGCTGTGCCAGTTCTTCATCGACCACCGCGTCGAGCTGGAAAGCCTGACCTGCGACACCTACCAGGCGCCGCAGACCGGCGGCACCATGCTCAACGCCACCCTGACCGTGACCCTGCCGGCCGGCACCCAGATCAGCTGGCTGCGCGACCAGTTCCTCGACTTCGCCGACGCCCTCAACCTGGACGCGCTGATCGAACCCTGGCGCCCGCAGAATCCCTGACAGCCAACCTCAAGGAGCTCCCATGACCGTTGCCATCGACCAAGCCGTCGCCGACTTCCAGGCCGAGGCCACCAGCGGCAAGCAGGTGAAGCTGTCCGACCTCAAGGGGCAGCAGGTCGTGCTGTATTTCTACCCCAAGGACGCGACCCCGGGCTGCACCACCGAGGGCCTGGACTTCCGCGCTCGCTTCGCCCAGTTCCAGGCGGCCAATACGCAGATCTTCGGCGTGTCGATGGACAGCCTGAAGAAGCACGAAAGCTTCAAGTGCAAGCAGGAGTTCCCCTTCGAACTGATCAGCGACCCGGATCACCAGCTGTGCGAGCAGTTCGGCGTCTACCAGCTGAAGAAGAACTACGGCAAGGAATACATGGGCATCGTGCGCAGCACCTTCCTCATCGACAAGAACGGCGTGCTGCGCCAGGAGTGGCGTAGCGTCAAGGTCGCCGGGCATGTCGACGAGGTGCTGGCGGCAGCCGAGGCCCTGCACAAGGCCTGACCCTCACCGCTATCGAAAAAGGCCGCAATTGCGGCCTTTTTTCCGTCCGTGCTCTATTTGTCTCTCACTCGGCAGACACCGGCTCGATCCGCGGCCAGGCGTTGAGCACCGCCTTGAACAGGGTCGCCAGCGGGATGGCGAAGAACACCCCCCAGAAGCCCCACAGGCCGCCGAACAGCAGCACCGCGCAGATGATCGCCACCGGGTGCAGGTTGACCGCCTCGGAGAACAGCAGCGGCACCAGCACGTTGCCGTCCAGCGCCTGGATGATGCCGTAGACCACCATCAGGTAGAGGAACTGGTCGCTCCAGCCCCACTGGAACAGGCCGATCAGCGCCACCGGCACCGTCACCACCACCGCGCCGATATAGGGCACCACCACCGACAGGCCGACCAGCAGCGCCAGCAGCGCGGCGTAGTTGAGGCCCAGGTAGGCGAAGGCGATATAGGTGACCACGCCGCAGATGATGATCTCGATGAACTTGCCGCGGATGTAGTTGGCGATCTGCTGGTTCATCTCCTGCGCCACCTGGGTGATCAGCGCGCGCTCGCGCGGCAGGTAGCCACGGAACCACTGGCCGATCTGTTCGCGATCCTTGAGGAAGAAGAACACCAGGATCGGCACCAGCACCAGGTAGATCATGATGCTGACCAGCATCGGCAGGCTGGACAGGGAGAACGACAGTGCCCACTGACCGAACTTGCCGGCCTCGCCGCGCATGCTGTCGATCAGCTGGACGATCTGCGCGTCGGTGATCAGGTTCGGGTAGCGTTCTGGCAGCAGCAGGAACACCGACTGCCACTCCGCGGCCATCCGCGGCAGTTCATTGAACAGGGTGCTCAGCTGCTGCCAGAGCAGCGGCATCAGCACCAGCAAAAACACCGTCAGGCCGCCCAGAAACAGGGCGAACACCAACCACACGGCGAGCACCTGCGGCACCCTCAGGCGCTCCAGGCCGTTGACCAGGCCCTGCATCAGGAAGGCCAGTACCAGGCCGGTCAATACCGGCGCGAGCATGCCGCCGAGGGTCAGCACCACGGCGAAACCGAGCACCAACAGCACCGCCAGCACCACCGCTTGCTCGTCGGAGAAGTAGCGGTGCAGCCAATCGCGTAAAACCTTGACCATCAGAATTCCTTAACCCGGGACAATACCGGCTCACTCATACGCCAGACGCATGAAAAATGACGTGCACGGCCAACAAACGGCGACAGCGCATATGTTTCAAGCCGCTACAGCGGTTTCAAGCCTTGCGCAGCCAGTAGCGATACACCCCGCCCTCCACCTCTTCGTGCAGCAGGGCATGCCCGGCCAGGCTGGCGAAGGCGCGGAAATCGCGCTGCGAGCCGGCGTCGGTGGCACTGACCTTGAGCACCGCGCCGCTGGCCAGGCGATTGAGCTCGAGCTTGGCCTTGAGCAAGGGCAGCGGGCAGTTCAGCCCGCAGGCATCCAGTTCGGCATCGAAGGCCGGTACGTCTGTCATCGTCTACTCCATAAAGGCGGCTAGGATACCCAAGGCTGAAGAACCCTGGCCAGCGCCGCAGCTGGCCGGCTACAGTAACGCCTTTGCCGCCTGAGAGCCTTGAGTGCATGACTTTTCTGCGCCCTACCCTGTTGACGCTCGCCTGCCTGTTCGCCGGCCAGATCGGAGCCAGTGACCTGCCGTCGCTGGGCGACGCCAGTTCCTCGATCGTCTCGCCGCAGCAGGAACACCAGCTCGGCCGCGCCTGGCTGGGCCTGCTGCGCGGCCAGGTGGCCCAGCTGGACGACCCGCAGCTCAAGGACTTCGTCGAGACCAGCGTCTATCGGCTGTCGGAAACCAGCCAGCTGCAGGATCGCCGCCTGGAGTTCGTGCTGCTCAACAGCCCACAGCTGAACGCCTTCGCCGCGCCCGGCGGGATCATCGGGGTCAACGGCGGCCTGTTCCTCTATGCGCAGACCGAAGCCGAATACGCCTCGGTGATGGCGCACGAACTGGCGCACCTGTCGCAGCGCCACTTCGCCCGCGGCGTCGAGGCCCAGCAACGCATGCAGCTGCCGGTGATGGCGGCCATGCTCGCCGGCATAGTCGCGGCGGCGGCCGGTGCCGGTGATGCCGGCATGGCGGCGATCATGTCGACCCAGGCAGCGGCGATTCAGGAGCAGCGCCGCTTCTCCCGGCAGAACGAACAGGAGGCCGACCGCATCGGCCTGCTCAACCTGGAAAAGGCCGGCTACGACCCGCGCGCCATGCCGCTGATGTTCGAGCGGCTGATGCGCCAGTACCGCTACGACGCCAAGCCGCCGGAATTCCTGCTCACCCACCCGGTGTCCGAATCGCGTATCGCCGATACCCGCAACCGCGCCGAGCAGTACCCGGCCCAGGGCCGCGAAGACAGCCTGCGCTACCAGCTGATGCGCGCCCGCGTGCAGCTGACCTACGAGGAAACCCCGGGGGTAGCGGCCAAGCGTTTTCGCGCCATGCTCGACGAGAACCCCGGCCTCGACGCCGCGCGCTACGGCCTGGCATTGGCGCAGATGAAAACCGGCCAGCTCGGCGAAGCCGGACAGACCCTGGCGCCCCTGTTGAGCAAGGCGCCGGAGGATATCGTCTACAACCTGGCGCAGATCGAACTGGACATGGCCGCGAACCGCCTGGACGCCGCACAGCGGCGCCAGGAGCGCATGTTCGCGCTGTATCCCAGCAACTACCCGCTGCAGCAGGCGCATATCGACCTGTTGCTCAAGCAGCAGCGCACCCGCGAGGCCGAACGGGCGCTGGACGAGTTGCTGAAGAACCGCGCCAAGGATCCGGACGTCTGGTACCAGGTCGCCGAGGTGCGCGGCCTGAGCGGCAACACCATCGGCCTGCACCAGGCCCGCGCCGAGTTCTTCGCCCTGGTCGGCGACTACAACCAGGCCATCGAACAGCTCGACTTCGCCAAGCGCCGCGCCAGCAACAACTTCCAGCTGGCCTCGCGCCTCGACGCCCGTCAGCGCGAGCTGGCCGAGGAAAAGCGCCTGGTGGAGCAGATGCTGCGCTGATCGCACTCCCCTGCGTAGGGTGGATGACGCTTTTTCATCCACCGAGACGGCGTGATGGTGGATCGGTGAAGCGTGATCCACCCTACGACGCTACACGTCATGTAAAACGCCCTATCCCGGGTATCGCTGCGCTCAACCCAGGCTACGCAAAGCTCGCACCACCTGAATGAAAAAGCCCCGCACTGGGCGGGGCTTGTTCATTTCAGCGGATGGCTCAGGCGCTCTGCGCCAGGTCCATCAGCTCGCGGTTGGCCACCGCATACATGGCATAGTCGGTGCCGGTGGCCGCGCGCAGCTCGGCCAGCATCAGCTTCCAGCGCTCGACCAGGCGGTGGTGCTGCTCCAGCCACAGCGCCACCCGCGCCTCGATCTCCTGCGGGCCGTCGGCCATCTGCAGCACCGACACGGTGATCGCACGCTGCTGCCAGTCGAGGTCGTCGCGGAAGGCTTCGCGGGCCAGCGCCTGCCAGTTGTTTTCCACCGGCAGGCCGGTGATCTGCTGCAGGTACCAGGACAGCTCCAGCGCGCCGCCGACGGCGAAGTAGGCGGTGGCCACCTCGCTGGCGTCCTTGCCGGTGACATCCGCCGCCTCGATGATCGGCAGCAGGGTGTACAGGTGGCTAGTGCCGGCCACCACGCGCGCCAGTTCCTCCGGCGTACCCGCCTCGACGAAGCTCTGATAGCGCGCCAGCCACTGCTCACGCGCCGGGCCTTCGAGCAGCTCGTCCAGGCGCCCGACCAGCGCCTCGATGCGCGGCGCGAAGTGCGCCACGTCGCGGGCGGCGTCCAGCTCGTTGCGTCGGCTGCGCAGGAACCAGCGGGTGGCGCGGCGGCCCAGACGCATCAGCTCGTCCATCAGCTGCAGCTGCAGCTCGGCCGGCACCTTGTAGTCCAGCGCCTCGATCTGCGCCCACCAGTGCGGCAGGCGGAACAGGTCGCGGACGATCACATAGGCGCCGGCGACGTTGGCCGCGCTCATGCCGGTGGACTCCTTCAGGCGCTGCACGAAGGTGATGCCCATATGGTTGACCAGGTCGTTGGCGATCTGCGTGCTGACGATCTCGCGCTTGAGGCGATGGCGGCGCATGGCGTCGCCGAACTTCGCGCTGAGCACCGCCGGGAAGGCAGTCTCCATCTCGCGCGCCAGGTAGTCGTCGTCCGGCACCAGGGACTTGAGCAGCGATTCCTTGAGGTCGATCTTGCTGTAGGAGATCAGCACCGACAGCTCCGGCCGGGTCAGGCCCTGGCCGTTGGCGGCGCGCTCGTTGAGCGTTTCGTCGCTGGGCAGGAACTCCAGCGCCCGGTCCAGCTTGCCGGCGCCCTCCAGGGCGTTCATCAGGCGCTTGTACTCGCCGACCCGCTCGCGGGCGCGGCGCTCGGCCAGCGACAGCGCCTGGGTCTGCTTGTAGTTGTTGCCCAACACCAGCTCGGAGACGTCGTCGGTCATCTCCACCAGCAGCTTGTTGCGCTGCTTCTCGGTCATATCGCCGGCGGAGACGATTTCGCCGAGCAGGATCTTGATATTGACCTCGTGGTCGGAGCAGTCCACACCGCCGGCGTTGTCGATAAAGTCGGTATTACTCGCTCCCCCATTGAGACCGTATTCCACGCGCCCCAACTGAGTCATGCCCAGGTTGCCGCCCTCGCCCACCACCTTGGCGCGCAGCTCGCAGCCGTCCACGCGCAGGGCGTCGTTGGCCTTGTCGCCGACGTCGGCGTGGCTTTCCTTGCTGGATTTCACGTAGGTGCCGATGCCGCCGTTCCACAGCAGGTCGACCGGCGCCTTGAGCAGCGCATTGAGCAGCTCGGTCGGCGCCAGCTTGTCGGCGGCGATATCGAAGCGCGCCTTCATCTGCGGGCTGATGGCGATGCTCTTGGCGCTGCGCAGGAAGATGCCGCCGCCCTCGGAGATCAGCCCCGCGTCGTAGTCGGCCCAGCTCGAGCGCGGCAGGTCGAACAGGCGCTTGCGCTCGGCGAAGCTCTTGGCCGCGTCCGGATTGGGGTCGATGAAGATGTGCAGGTGGTTGAAGGCGGCCACCAGCTGCAGCTTGTCCGACAGCAGCATGCCGTTGCCGAACACGTCGCCGGCCATGTCGCCGATACCGATCACCGTGACGCTGTCCTTCTGCACGTCGATGCCGCGCTCGCGGAAGTGGCGCTGCACGCTGACCCAGCCGCCCTTGGCGGTGATGCCCATGCCCTTGTGGTCATAACCGGCCGAGCCGCCGGAGGCGAAGGCGTCGCCCAGCCAGAAACCATATTCCGCCGCAATCCCGTTGGCGATATCGGAGAAGGTCGCGGTGCCCTTGTCGGCCGCCACCACCAGGTAGGGGTCGTCGGCGTCGTGGCGCACCACGCTCACCGGCGGTACCACGGCGCCGTCCCTGAGGTTGTCGGTGATGTCGAGCAGGCCGCTGATGAAGATGCGGTAGCAGGCGATGCCCTCGGCCAGTACCTCGTCGCGGCTACCGCCGACCGGCATCTTGCGCGGCACGAAGCCGCCCTTGGCGCCCATCGGCACGATCACCGCGTTCTTCACCTGCTGCGCCTTGACCAGGCCGAGCACTTCGGTGCGGAAGTCCTCCTCGCGATCCGACCAGCGCAGGCCGCCGCGGGCGACGTCGCCGAAGCGCAGGTGCACGCCCTCGACGCGCGGGCTGTAGACGAAGATCTCGAACTTAGGCGTCGGCCGCGGAATCTCCGGAATCGCTCGCGGGTTGAGCTTGAAGCTGAAATAGCTCTTCGCCGCGCCGCTGGCGTCGGCCTGGTAGAAGTTGGTGCGCAGGGTGGCCTTGATCAGGTCCAGGTAGCGCCGCAGGATGCGGTCTTCGTTGAGCACCGCGACGTTGTCCAGGGCGGCGAGGATGGCCTGCTCGAGTTTCTGCTGCTTGTCTTCCAGGTCCTCGGCGGCGAGCTTGCGCGCCAGGTAGAAGCGGGTGCGGAACAGGCGCACCAGCTCCTTGGCGATATCGGCGTGGTTGACCAGGGTGGCAGCGATGTAGCTGAGGTCGAAGCCCAGGCGGATCTGCTTGAGGTAGCGCGCGTAGGCGCGCAGCAGGGCGACGTCGCGCCAGGGCATGGCGGCGGTCAGCACCAGGCGGTTGAAGGCGTCGTTCTCGGCATCGCCGCCGACGATATGGATAAAGGCGTCCTGCAGGGTGTCGTTGAGCTGCTGGATGTCGACGTTGAGGCCTTCGGCGTAGGTGAAGGCGAAGTCGTGGATCCAGAACTCGCGGCCGTCGACGCGGCGCAGCTTGTAGGGGAACTCGCCGAGCACGCGCAGGCCGAGGTTCTCCAGGATCGGCAGGACGTCCGACAGCGGCAGCGGCGTGTCGGCGTGGTACAGCTTGCAGTGCAGCTGCTGGTCGCCCTGCACCAGCGGCTGGTAGAAGCTCATCACCAGCGGTTTGTCGTTGCTCAGGCTGAGCAGATGCTGCATGTCGACCACCGCCGAGTGCGGGGCGAAACGCTCGCGGTAGCCGGCCGGGAAGCCGCCGGGGAACTCGGCCAGGACGTTGGTGCCCTGGGCCTCGCCGAGGCTTTCCACCATCAGGCTGACGTAGTCATCCTTCCACGAGCGGCAGGCCTGGATGACTTCCTTCTCCAGACGCACGGGGTCGATCTGGGTCTTGTTCTTCGGGTCGACGCGCAGGATGAACTGCACCCGCGCCAGCACCGACTCGGAAAAGAAGGTCCAGAACTCGCAATCGGTGGCCTGCAGGCGCTCCATCAGCACCTGCTGGATCTTCATCCGGGTTTCGGTGGAGTAGACGTCGCGCGGCACGTAGGCCAGGCAGTAGCAGAAGCGGCCGTAGGGGTCGCGGCGCAGGAACACGCGAATCTTGTTGCGCTCCTGGATCTGCACGATGGCCAGGGCGGTGGCGAACAGGTCGTCCACCGGGGTCTGGAACAGGTCGTCGCGCGGCAGCACTTCCAACACCTGGGCCAGTTCCTTACCCAGGTGGGCGCTGCTGTCGAAGCCGGAGCGTTGTTTGATCACGTCCACCTTGCGGCGGATATAGGGGATGTTCCACACGCTCTCGGCGTACACCGCCGAGGTGTACAGGCCCATGAAGCGGCATTCCTTGACCACATTGCCCTTGGCGTCCAGCTCGCGGATCGAGACGAAGTCCGGGTAGGCCGGCCGGTGCACGCGGCTGGGCACGGCGGCCTTGGCGAACGACAGCAGCTGCGGCTCGCGCAGGTAGGCCACCGCTTCCGGCTCGATGTGCAGTTCCTCGGCCTTGAGCCCGCTGCGCAGGCGCTTGGACAGGCCGAGCAGGGATTTCTCGTCGTAAACCAGGGTGCCGCCGTCGGCGCTCGGCGTCACGGTGAACTCCTCGTAGCCGAGGAAGGTGAAGTGGTTGTCCAGCAGCCAACCGAGAAACACCTTGACCTCGTCCAGCTCGGCCTTGTCCACCTTGAGCTTGGCGCGGTCTAGCCAGGCCAGCAGCTCGCGGGCCTTGGCCTTCATCGGCTGGAAGTCGGCGACGCTCATGCGCACGTCGCCGAACACCTCGTGAATGGCCTTCTCCAGGGTCTTCAGCTCACCGGCGCTGGCGCAGCGGTCGATCTCCAGGAACATCAGCGCTTCCTGCAGCACGCCCTCGCCCTGGCTGCCCTTGGGCAGGATCTCCAGCAGCTCGCCGTTCTTGTCGCGGCGCACACTGAAGACGCTGTTCTGCAGGGTGTGGATGCTGTAGCCGCGACGGTTCAGTTCCATGCGCACCGAGTCGACCAGGAACGGGATATCGCCATGCAGGATCTCCACCGCGGTGTGGGTCGACTGCCAGCCGTGCTTCTCGTAGTCGGGGTTGAACGCGCGTACCTGCGGTTTGCCGTGATCGAAACGCTCCAGCATGCGCCAGGCCGACAGGGTGCAGCCGACCAGGTCGGACAGGCGCCGCTGGGTCAGCTCCTCGAGGGCGATGATGCCGAAGAATTGTTCGGCGAACAGCGCCACTTGTGGCAGCGCCTGCTCGCTCACGTGCTGCGCCAGCGCCGCTTGCAGTTGATGCTGGAAGTCGGCTTTGCTGGCCGCCGTAAAGAACGCCATGGTTGTGCTCCATTTTCGACTGGGGGCGTGAAGAGGTGGGGGTGACCGTCGCCACAAGGTTATGGATCAACGTTAGTCTAGGTGACCGCGATTGCATTAAAGTGGCGGTCCCAGAACCCCGGCGAAGTCTTCGACTCGCCGGTCACTCTCGCCGGATGAGCTTAACGATGGAACACCGTGAGGCGCTTGTCGCGCTGCGACATTTTCTTTCAACCCAGATCCTCGGCCAGGAAAAACTCATCGAACGGCTGCTGATCGCCCTGCTCGCCGACGGCCACCTGCTGGTCGAGGGCGCCCCCGGGCTGGCCAAGACCAAGGCGATCAAGGAACTGGCCGAAGGTATCGAGGGCGAGTTCCACCGCATCCAGTTCACCCCCGACCTGCTGCCGGCGGATATCACCGGCACCGAGATCTACCGCCCGGAGACCGGCAGCTTCGTGTTCCAGCAGGGGCCGATCTTCCACAACCTGGTGCTGGCCGACGAGATCAACCGCGCCCCGGCCAAGGTGCAGTCGGCGCTGCTCGAGGCCATGGCCGAGCGCCAGGTCTCGGTGGGCCGCTCGACCTACGACCTGTCGCCACTGTTTCTGGTGATGGCGACGCAGAACCCCATCGAGCAGGAAGGCACCTACCCACTGCCCGAAGCTCAGCTCGACCGCTTTTTGATGCACGTGAAGATCGGTTTTCCCGACGCCGCGGTGGAGCGCAAGATCCTCGCCCAGGCCCGTGGCGAGGCGCTCAATGGCGAGACCAAGCCGGAGCACCGGCTCAGCCAGCAGGCGGTGTTCGCCGCACGCAAGGAAATCCTCGGCCTGTACATGGCCGACGCGGTGGAGGAGTACCTGGTGCAGCTGGTGATGGCCAGCCGCACCCCGGCCAAGTTCGACCCCGAGCTGGCCGAGTGGATCGCCTACGGCGCCAGCCCGCGCGGCTCCATCGCCCTGGATCGCTGCGCACGCGCCCACGCCTGGCTGGCCGGGCGCGACTTCGTCAGCCCCGAGGACATCCAGGCGATGCTGTTCGACGTGCTGCGCCACCGCATCATCCTGTCGTTCGAGGCCGAGGCCTCGGGCATCGACCAGGACCGGGTGATCCAGCGCATCCTCGACGTGGTGGCGGTGGCCTGAATGCGTACCCCTGGCCGCACTGCCGCAACCCGGATGCAATCCGGGAACGCCCCCTAGACCATGTCCAGCCCCGCCGGCGCCAATGCCATCCACCTCGATCTCGCCGAGCTGATCGAGATGCGCCATCGCGTGCATGAGGTGCCGCTGTTCTCCACCCCGGCGCGGCGCAGCCCGCTGATCGGCCTGCACCACTCCAAGCTGCGCGGGCGCGGCGTCGACTTCGACCAGGTGCGCGTCTACCAGGCCGGCGACGACGTGCGCAACATCGACTGGCGCGTCACCGCGCGCACCCAGGAACCGCACACCAAGCTGTTCCATGAAGAGCGCGAGCGGCCCATCTTCATCCTCGCCGAACAGAGCCAGCGGCTGTTCTTCGGCTCCGGGCAGTGCTTCAAGTCGGTGCTCGCCGCCCGCGCCGCGGCGCTGGTCGGCTGGGCCGCGCTGGCGCACAACGACCGCATCGGCGGCCTGGTGT
>NZ_AVOF01000428.1:0-2340 GCF_000465935.2 Pseudomonas sp. EGD-AK9 | reverse complement strand
ACACTGACCTTGAGCTGGTCGGCGACCAGTTTCAGCAAGGGCGGAAACGGCGGCTCATCGACGCCAAGGAGGATGCCGGGAAAGCGCAGGTAGCAGAGCTGAACTGCAAAGCCCAAGCGGTTCGCAGGCCCGCGCCGTTGCCGGATGATGGAGAGGTCGGTATCGCTGAACGTGTAGTATCGGATCAAGTCGTCCTTGGTATCCGGCAACGCCAACAGGCTTTCCCGCTCGGCGGCGGACAGAATGGAACGACGTGGCATATTTACTGATCCGCTCTCAAGTATTGATACAGGGTCTCCCGGCTGACACCAAACTCGCGGGCCAGCTTCGCTTTTTGTTCGCCGGCGGCGGCCCGCTGCCGCAGATCGGCTACCTGTTCGGGCGACAGCGCTTTCTTGCGGCCCCGGTAGGCTCCGCGTTGCTTGGCGAGCGCGATGCCTTCCCTCTGCCGCTCGCGGATCAAGGCCCGCTCGAATTCAGCGAACGCCCCCATGACCGACAGCATCAGGTTCGCCATCGGCGAATCCTCGCCGGTGAAGGTCAGGCTCTCCTTGACGAACTCGATGCGCACGCCGCGCTTGGTGAGCTTTTGCACGAGGCGGCGCAAGTCATCGAGGTTGCGCGCCAAGCGATCCATGCTGTGAACCACCACGGTGTCGCCTTCGCGCACGAAGGCCAGCAGCGAATCAAGCTCGGGCCGCTGGGTGTCCTTGCCCGACGCCTTGTCGGTGAACACCTTGCCGACTTCGACGTGTTCAAGTTGCCGTTCCGGGTTCTGGTCGAAGCTGCTGACCCGGACGTAGCCGATGCGTTGACCCTGCAAGATGCCTCCCTGGACGAAAATGTCAGGAAGAAATCTATGACCTTTTTCAGCTAGTGTCAATAAATAACACAACCGACTCTATTCTGACGTTGTGAGGCAGTCTACCCTGACATCCGGTTAGGGTATGCCTCAATCTGACGGTAGCGAGTCGCAGGCGTTCGGATCGGCATCGGTTTCGTTCCCTGTCTTGGCACGCGCTTCGAAGCGTTGATAACACTCCAACCCGCAGAAGTGCTCGACGTATTCCGCGCCTTCCGGGGTGAAGGCGGCATCGAGCGGGATTTCCTTGCAGCACACGCAGCAACTGGTGGTGGTCGAGTCACTTGCATTCATGGTGGCACCCCTCCATTGACTGACGAAGACGGCGAATGCCGCCGCCGGCATTGGCTTCGCGAACAGGAAGCCTTGTCCTGTGTCGCAGTCCGCTTGTCGCAATAGATCAAGACTCGCCGATGTTTCCACGCCTTCAGCCACCACATCCATGCCCAGCCCGTGCGCAAGCTGAATCACGGTGTGCACGATGGTTTGGTCGCGGCGGTCGTTGGCGAGCCCGGCGACAAACGATTGGTCGATCTTGAGCGTGCTGATTGGGCAGCACTTCAGATGTTGCAGACAGGAATACCCCGTCCCGAAGTCATCGGCGGCGAAGCGCACACCGATCTGCCGCAAGGCGTCCAGGGCGGGGAAGATCGCCGGATCACCAAACGCGACCGATTCGGTCAGCTCGATTTCGAGATACTCGGCGGGCAACTCGGCATCAGCCAGCACGCCCTTTACCCACCCGTCGAAGTCCGGTCCCACTTGGCTCGCCGAAACATTGACGGCCAGCCGGAACGGTCGCCATGCCAGCATTCGCCAGTCACGCATCTGGCGGCAGGCTTCGCCCAGCACCCAAGCGCCGATTTCAGGCATCAGGCCGGACGATTCGACCACGGGCAGGAACTGGCCCGGTGGCAATAGTCCAAGCGTCGGATGACGCCAGCGCAACAGGGCTTCCGCGCCGACAATCCCACCACTGCGCAGATCGACGACGGGCTGGTAGTGCAGTTCAAGCTGCCCGCGCTCGACCGCTTGGGCCAGTTCCGGCGTCGTCCATCCATCCGGCCGGAAAGCGCTCATTCTCTTTCCCTGAATGCCCGCAACGCCCGCGACAGGGACAGAAGGAACAGGCCGGTCAAACCGAGCGCCGCGATGACCCAATGCTCGCCGAGGAAAGCACCGGCGGTTGTGCCGGCCAGCACGACAGCGAGGATGGGCAGGTGGCAGGGGCAAGTCAGCACAGCCAGTCCGCCCCACAGGTAGCCGGTGATCGGTTTGTGCGTCTCGGACGGCAAGCGCTCGGGGTTGTTCATGGCAGACTCTCCGCGTGCTGTGCCGGCTCGGTCGGCAGGGTGGCCAACTGCACTTCCAGATCGGCCAACGCTTCGCGCCGACGCTCGACGAACTGACGCAGCAGGGCAAGCTGCGCGGCCGCTTCGTCGCCGTCCGCCGCATCCAGCGCCCGGCACAGCCGCGCC
>NZ_AVOF01000427.1:0-2361 GCF_000465935.2 Pseudomonas sp. EGD-AK9 | reverse complement strand
GTACGCGAACGGGCATCACACCTTGCCGGCGGGTACCCAGTTATGCGGCAGCAGCTCGGCCAGGGCGCTGGCCTTCTGCGTCGGCAGGCGTGTGAGCACGTCCTTCAGGTAGGCGTACGGATCGTGTCCGTTCAGGCGGGCTGACTGGATCAGCGTCATTAAGGCCGCGCCAC
Organism: Pseudomonas sp. EGD-AK9; assembly: GCF_000465935.2. Classification (NCBI taxonomy): domain Bacteria; kingdom Pseudomonadati; phylum Pseudomonadota; class Gammaproteobacteria; order Pseudomonadales; family Pseudomonadaceae; genus Pseudomonas; species Pseudomonas sp. EGD-AK9. The sequence goes on along the minus strand of NZ_AVOF01000427.1, from coordinate 2,188 downwards.
GCTGGCCACTGCGTAGCGAGCCGGCAAACAGCCAGTTGGAGCGCCCCAGGGCCCAGGGGCGGATCTGGTTCTCGATCCAGTTATTGTCGATGGGCAGGTTGCCGTCATCCAGGTAGCGCACCAGTGCTGCCCAGCGCTTGAGGCTGTAGTCGAGTGCCTTGGCGATCGCGCTGCCTTCCGGCACCTTCTGCCGCTGCCCAAGCATCCAGCTATGCAGGCCATCGATGATCGGCCTGGCTTTGCCCTGGCGTAGTTGCCGTCGCTGTTCGGTGAGCAGCTCTCGCCCTTCGCGCTCCACCTCGTACAGCTGACCGATGTACTGGAGGGCCTGCTCGGCCAGTTGGCTTTGGTTGGCGGCATGCAGGTCGAAGAACTTGCGCCGGGCATGGGCCATGCAGCCGATCTCGGTCACGCCTTGCTCGAAGCTGGCCTTGTAGCCGGCGAAGTCGTCGCAGACCAGCTGGCCTTGCCAGTCGCCCAGGAAGCTGCGCGCGTGCTCGCCGGCCCGGCTCGGCCTGAAGTCGTAGACCACGGCCTTGAGGTCGGCGAAGGGGCTGGGTGCATAGGCCCAGACGTAAGCCCGCTGGGTCTTCTTTGTGCCCGGGGCGAGCATCTGCACCGGGGTTTCGTCGGCGAGGATGACGTCCTGCTGGAGCAGGCAGTCGCGCAGGGCATCGACCAGGGGTTGCAGCTGGACGCCGCAAGCGCCTACCCATTGCGCCAGCGTGGAACGCGCGATGGCCAGCCCGGCGCGGGCGAAGATCTTTTCCTGGCGGTACAGCGGCAGGTGATCGGCGAACTTGGCCACCATGACCTGAGCCAGTAACCCCGCAGTCGGGATGCCCTTGTCGATCACCTGCGCAGGCACTGGGGCCTGGATCAACGTTTCACACGCGGCGCAGACCCACTTGCCACGGATATGCCGCTCGACGGTGAAGGTGCCCGGGATGTAGTCGAGTTTCTCGCTGACGTCTTCGCCGATGCGCTTGAGCTGGCAACCACAGGCACACTGGGTGCTGTCCGGCTCGTGAAGGATCAGCGTGCGCGGCAGTTCGGCCGGCAGCGGCGCTCGCTTGGGCTGCTGCCGTAGCTCGCGCTTGGCGGGCTCTGGTCGGGCCGCCTCAAGCGCTGCCTCGATGGCGGCGATGTCGGCATCGATCATCTCGTCGAGCAGGTTGAGCTGCTCGGCATTGAGCTGCTCGCTGCGGCGGGCGAAGCGGTGGCGCCGCAGCACGGCGAGTTCGTGATTCAACCGCTGGTTGAGCGTTTCCAGGTGATCGACGCGCTGGCTCAGCTGCGCAGCCAGTTGGCGCAGTTGCTCGGGCGTCAGATGATCGAAAGCTGCAGGATTCATGGCGCCGAGTGTGAGGATTTCTGGCCCCCTCGGCGATAGGCCATTGGCCTAATTGCACCTCGGCTACAGGAGCCTGATCTCGGCATCAGGCCCAAGACGCTGCCAGGGCAGGCCGACCACCAGGGCCTGCAACTGCTCGGGGCTGAGTTCCAACTGCTGTCCCTGCCAGTTGCCCGACCAGACGAAGCGCCCTCGATTGAGCCTGCGAGCGGCCAGCCAGATGCCGAAACCATCGTGCACCAACACCTTCATCCGGTTGGCGCGCTTGTTGGTGAACAGGTAGGCACAGTGCGGCTGCGCCGCACCGAATACCTGCACCACTCGGGCCAACGCTGTTTCGGTGCCGGCGCGCATGTCCAGCGGCTCGGTGGCAAGCCAGATGCGCTCGATGCGGATCACTTCAGCAGCTCGCGCAAGAAGCGGGCGCAGCCTTCAGGGTCGTTGCCCGGCCACTGCACCGACAGCTTGCCGGCCCGATGGGGAATGGCGATCTGGATGGCCATTTCTGCCGCACTCGGGGTAGTCGGCAGGCTCGGAACGAGAGGAATCGGAATAAAACTGGAGGGTGAAGCGGACAGCTGTGCCTGCTGGCGACCAATCCACTTGTGCACGAGATTGGCGTTGAGGCCGTGGCTCAACGCCACGCCGGCAACCGAGGCGCCGGGCTGGGAACACTCATCGACGACCTGGGCCTTGAAGGATTTGGGATAGGAGCGGCGTTGGCCTAGCACGGGAGATCCTCCGCAAGGGGCTTGAAATGGTGTCCACCAAAAACAGGTGGACACCATGCCGCTAGCTGGAGGGATCAGGGAGGTGTGTTGGCCAGACGCTTAC
>NZ_AVOF01000426.1:0-2364 GCF_000465935.2 Pseudomonas sp. EGD-AK9 | reverse complement strand
TTCTCCTCGGCCAGCTGTGGTTCTGGCAACGCGTCGCCGCCTGGGGCTATCCGCTCGCCGGCAACCCGGCCAACAGCTTCTTCTACCTGCTCACCGGCCTGCACGGCCTGCACCTGCTCGGCGGCCTGGCAGTCTGGGCCTGGGCCCTGGCCACGCGGCTGCGCCGGCCGCACGCCTTCACCGTCGCCGTGGAGCTCTGCGCCAGCTACTGGCACTACCTGCTGGGGCTGTGGCTGCTGCTGTTCGCCGTACTCACCAGCAGCCCGCAGACCTACCAGGCCATCGCCGCCTTCTGCGGCCTGAGGTGATCCGCCATGGCCAGTCGTCGCGAACACCCCACACCGGACACCGCCACGCCGCCCTGGCAGGCAGTCGCCGCCGACTGGGCCGCGGACAAGGAGGCCTTCCACCAGGTGCCCTGGGGCAAGGCTATGATGTGGATCTTCCTGCTCAGCGACACCTTCGTCTTCACCTGCTTCCTCACCGGCTACATGGCGGTGCGCATGACCACCACCGAGCCCTGGCCGAACACCAGCGAGGTGTTCGCCCTGACCATCGCCGGGCAGAGCATCCCGCTGATCCTGATCGCCATCATGACCTTCGTGCTGATCAGCAGCAGCGGCACCATGGCCATGGCGGTCAACTACGCCTATCGCCGCGAACGCGGGCGCACCGCCGCGCTGATCCTGGCCACCGCCCTCGGCGGCGCCGCCTTCGTCGGCATGCAGGCGTTCGAATGGAGCAAGCTGATCGAGGAAGGCGTCAGGCCCTGGGGCAACCCCATGGGCGCGGCGCAGTTCGGCGCCAGCTTCTTCATGATCACCGGCTTCCACGGCCTGCACGTGTCGATCGGCGTGCTCTACCTGTGCATCGTCGCCTGGAAGGTCTGGCGCGGTGCCTACGAGCGCACAGGCAACTACCAGAACGTCGAGATCGCCGGGCTGTACTGGCACTTCGTCGACCTGGTGTGGGTATTCATCTTCGCCTTCTTCTACCTCTGGTGAGGAACTCGCCATGGCTCAGACCCAGCAGCATCCGATCGGCCTGTACCTGAAGATCTGGGGCTTGCTGTTCGTCCTCAGCACCCTCTCCTACCTGGTCGACTACTTCCATCTCGCCGGCTACCTGCGCTGGTCGCTGATCCTGCTGTTCATGCTGCTCAAGGCCGGGCTGATCGTCGCCATCTTCATGCACATGGCCTGGGAGCGCCTGGCCATGGTCTACGCCATCCTGCTGCCGCCGTTGTGCCTGCTGGTGCTGGTGGGACTGATGGCGAGCGAGGCGAACTACGTGTTTCTCAGCCGCGTGCTGTTCTTCGGCCAGGGGCCGGCGCCCGGCGCGCCGTGAGCGGCCGGGCGGACAGCGACTGGCTATCTCAGATGGTGCGCTTGAACTGGTGCCAGCGCTGCAACCAGGCGACTATCCAGTGCGGCGCCGCCTCACCGGTGCCGGCATCGCTCAAGCGCGGATGATGGCCGACCACCTGGGCCAGCAGGGGCTCCTGCTCCGGCTCGACGTCGACGAAGAACACGTGCTTGCCGTCTTTCAGGTACTGGCGGAAGCGACGGAAATGCGCATTGGGCACCTGAATGCCGAAGAAGCCGCCTTCCCAGGTGCAGAAGCCGAACAGCACGATGGCCAGGAAGATGAACGGCATCCAACCCGCCGCGCTGGCCGTCCAACCCAGCCAATAGGCGGCGAGCAGCACCGCGGCGGCCAGCACCAGCCCGACCAGCGCGCCGATCTCGCCGGAGTGCACCACGTCCTGCTTCATGAACGAAGGCACGTCATGCAGGTGATGGTGCTCCACCTCGGCGTCCTGCTCGCTGAGCACGTGAATCTGCTCGGTGCTGATCCCTTGGGCTTCCAGTTCCTGCTCGACACGCTCGAGCTCGTCCAGGTTGTCGCTGATGTAGTAGTGCCGATTCATGACCCACCTCCCATCTCGCTTTGCCATGCTGCCGAGCGTCCCGCAGGCGCCGCCGGGTAGGCGGCTCGCCAGGCGGCGACTTGTCTATTTTTTGATCAGGCTTGCAGTATAGCACCACCGTTTTTCGCCCCGAGACGCCGGACGACGGGCGATTGCGCGATTCTTGCAGCCGTTGCCGTGACAGCAGGCCATTCGTCTGCTACGCCTAGGGCAGAACAGCAAGAAAGGGGGGATTCGCCATGTCTACTCGCTATCGCCGCGCGCGCCAGGCAGGCCTGCTGAGCAACCTGCTGGCCCTGGCCCTGCTGACCCTGCCGCTGCCGACGCACGCCGCCAGCGCAACGCCCGAGAACCCGCACCGCCAGGCCCATAGCCGATTGGCGCGGCTCTTGCTTGGACCCTGCACAAGGTAGCCAACGGCGGCCACCTCCTTC
>NZ_AVOF01000425.1:0-2379 GCF_000465935.2 Pseudomonas sp. EGD-AK9 | reverse complement strand
CTGGCCGGCAAGTTGGCCGGCGCGGCGCGTTGCAGTTGCACGGCGCTGCCGTCGAGCAGGCTGGCGCCGAGGCCGTAGGTGATCGGCAGGCTGGCGAGAATGCGCACGGGCTGTGTTTCGGCGTGCAGCGGGCCGGCGAGCAGGGCGCAGGCGGCGAGGGCGAGGCTCAGGCGTTGCAGGTTCATCCCAGGTTCCCTTTCAGGCTAGGCAGGATGCCGCGGGCGATGGCGGCGAGGGCGAAGGCGAGGCCGGCGACCATGATGATCGCGGCGCCGGAGGGGACCGGCAGTTCCAGGGCGATCGGCAGGAAGATGCCGGCCAGGGTGCTGCAGGTGGCGATCAGGACCGACAGCCAGAAGAAGCCCTTCAGCGACTGGCTGAGCAGGCGTGCGGCTGCCGCCGGGATCACCAGCAGGGCGCCGACCAGGATGGCGCCGATGACCTTGACCGCGGCCACGGTAACCAGCGACACCAGCATCACGAACAGGTAGTCCAGCGGCTTCACCGCGACGCCGCGCACGCTGGCCAACTGCGGGTTGAAGCTGGCCAGCATGATGCGGTTGTACAGCGGCAGCGCCAGGCCCAGCACCAGCAGCGAGACCAGCGCCAGCACTGCGAGGTCCTGGGCGTTGACCGTCAGCACCGAGCCGAACAGCACGTTCTCCAGGATATGGATGTTGATCTTGCCGGCGAGCACCAGCAGCAGGCTGGCGCCGACTGCCAGCGACACCGAGAGGAACACGCCGATCAGGGTGTCCGGCGCCAGGCCGGTGCGGTTACGCAGGTAGTTGAGCAGGATGCCGAACAGCAGGCAGTAGCCGAACAGGCTGCCGTAGGGGCCGGTGTAGGGTTCGCCGAGCAGGATGCCGATGGCCACCCCGGTCAGCGCGGCGTGGCCGACCGCCTCGGAGAAGAAGGCGAAGCGCTTGACCACCACCAGGGTGCCGAGGCCGCCGAGCACCGGGCCGATCAGCAGGCCGGCGAGCAGGGCGTTGACCACGAAGCCGTAGGCCAGGGCCTCGGGCAGGTAGCCGGCGCTGGCCCAGGCCTGGATCGCCAGGCGGATGTCTTCGAAACTCATGACGAGGCCTCTTGCTGGCGCGGATGGCTGGAGAACAGTTCGAGCAGCCGCTCGGGGTTCAGCACCTGCTGCGGCGCATCGTCGAACAGCACGCGGCGGTTGAGCCCGGTGACGCGGTCGGCGAGACGGCCGACGGCCTGCAGGTCGTGCTCGATCCACAGCACCGTGGTGCCGGCCTGGCGCCAGTCGCGCAACAACTGTTCGAACACCTGCACGCCGGGCTCGTCCAGTGCCGACATCGGCTCGTCCAGCACCAGCAGCTGCGCCTCGGGCACCAGGCCCTGGGCCAGCAGCACGCGCTGGCGCTCGCCGCCGGACAGCGCGCCCATGCGCCGTTTGCGCTTATCCAGCATGCCGACCCGCGCCAGCGCCTGTTCGATGGCTGGGGCGTGACGCCGCGACAGGCCGAGGAAGGCCGGGCGGCGCTGGCACATGGCGGCCATGAAGTCGTCCACCGTCATCGGCAGGCCGCGGTCGAACTCCAGCGCCTGCGGCACGTAGCCGATGGTGCCGGGGCTGGCCGGCCAGTGCAGGCGCAGCTCGCCCTGGTGCTGCATCTGTCCGAGCAGGGTCTTGATCAGCGAGCTCTTGCCGCCGCCGTTGGGGCCGACCAGGGCGTGCACGCTACCGGCGCGCACCTGGAAGCCGACGTTGTCGAGGATGCGCGTGCGGCCGAGCGCCAGCTGCACCGCGTCGAACTCGATGGCCGGGCCGCTCGGGCGCGGCAGCGCGTTCTCCAGCGCACTCATGCGCCGGAGTCCCGAATCGCCCGCACCACGGTGTCGAGGTTGTGGCGCATCTCTTCCTCGTACTTCTGCGGGCTGTAGTCGCCATAGGAGATATGGGTCAGGGCGTAGAGCTTGACCCCGGATTCGCGCTGGATGGTGTCGACGTAGCTGGAGGGGAAGTCCATCTCCGAGAAGATCACCTGCACGTCGAGGTCCTTGAGCTGGTCGATGGTCTTCTTCAGCTGGCTGGGGCTGGGTTCGATGCCGTGGGCCGGCTCGACCACCGCGGTGACCTCCAGGCCGAACTCGCGCAGCAGGTAGTCGTAGGCGCCGTGGATGGTGGCCACCCGCAGCTCGTTGCCCGAGGCGGCGCTGAGCTGGCTCAGCGCCGTCGCGCGCAGGCCGCGCAGGCGCTTGCCGTAGGCACGGGCGTTCTGGCTGTAGAACCTGGCGTTGTCCGGGTCGAGCTTGCCCAGCTCGCGGGCGATGTTGTTGATCTGCGCGATCGAGGCGCTGATGGAGAGGAAGGTGTGCGGGTTGACCACCTTGCCGGCGCCGCGCGCGGCCTGG
>NZ_AVOF01000424.1:0-2395 GCF_000465935.2 Pseudomonas sp. EGD-AK9 | reverse complement strand
GACGGCCCTCGCTGACCGCCTGGGCATAGCGGGTCAGCTTGCCCAGCGCGGCGCCGAGCCACCAGGACAGTGCTGCGCCGATCAGCAGACCGAGGCCGATCAGGCCGGCGCCGAGCCAGCCCAGGCGGGTCTGCGAGCGCTCGATATAGGGCTGCAGGCTGCGGTTGGGCTTGGCCACCGAGACCACGCCGATGATCCGCTCGCCGTCCTTGATCGGCGCCGCCACGTACATCACCGAGGAATCCGGATCGCTGGGGTCTTCCCTGGTCGAGCGCGCGCCGTACTCGCCGCGCAGGGTCAGCAGCACGTCGTTCCAGCGCGAGTAGTCCTGGCCGACCGCCTGGCCGCTGGAGTCGAGCAGGACGATGCCCCGGGCGTCGGTGACGTAGATGCGGTGGTTGACCTGGGCCTTGCTCACGCCCCAGATATTCGCCCCGGGCTGGCGCCGGCCGTAGGCCTCCAGCGCCCCGGGCAGACGGCTGTGCTGCAGGCTGCCGGCCTTGACCTCGTCGCGCAGAATCTCGGCCAGCAGGTTGGCGGTGTCGACCAGGGTTTCCTCGGTGCTCTGGCGCACGCCGGGGCGGATCTCGTCCATCACCGTGCTCAGCACGAACCAGCCGGCCAGGCCGACGAAGAGGAAATAGACGAGAAAGATGCGAACGCCCAAGGGCATGGTTCAGCCCTCCGGATCGTAGCTGTAGCCCAGGCCGCGGTGGGTCTGGATCGGCTCGGCGGCGGCCGCCACCGCGCGCAGCTTGGCGCGCAGGCTCTTGATATGGCTGTCGATATTGCGCTCGTAGCCGGCCTCGCTGGCCACGCCGAGGGCGTCGAGCAACTGCTCGCGGGAGAACACCCGCCGCGGCTGGCCGAGCAGGGTCTGCAGCAGGCGGAACTCGTGGCGGGTCAGGGCCAGGGGCTGCCCGTGGAAGGCGATCTGGTAGCGCGCCAGGTCGAGGCGAAAGGGCCCGGTCGCGGCGTTATCCACAGGCGCGGCGGCGCGTGGCGCCACCCGTTTGAGGATGGCCTTGACCCTGGCGGCCACCTCGCGCGGGCTGAACGGCTTGACCACGTAGTCGTCGGCGCCGATCTCCAGGCCCACCACGCGGTCGATCTCCTCGCTGCGCGCGGTGAGGAAGATCACCGGCACCTCGGAGAAGCGCCGCAGCCGCTTGCAGGCCTCGAAGCCGCTGATGTCCGGCAGGCCGACATCGAGTATCGCCAGGTCGAAGGCCTGGTTTTCCAGCAGCGCCAGCGCCTCGCCGGCGAGCGTCACCCAGCAGGTGGCGAAGCCTTCGGCCTGCAGCGCGTAGACCAGGGTATCGGCAATCGCGGCTTCGTCTTCGACTATCAGTATCTGCGGCATCGGGCGTCCTGCTCGGCGGGGCGGTCACGGCCGGCAGACTGCGCCAGCCCGAACAGCCCGTCAAGGCGGGGCAATCGATGCACAGAAACTGGGGATGGCGCTGTGGATAAGCTTGGAGCAGTTGGCGCCGGGCCAGACGGCGTCTGGTTCTGCGGCGGTTGGCTGATTTCTGCGCGGCGCCGAGCATTCAGGCGAGACAGCGGTGCGCATCGCACCCCCCAGGGGCGTTCACAAACCCACAGAAGCTGGGGGCCAAGTTGTTGATAACCTTGGAGTAATGCGCTGCAGGCGGCGCTGGCCGGGGGCTGCGGGCGATTGTGCGATTTGTGTACGGCGAGGGTGGCGCAGGGTTAGTCACAGCTGCTGCGTGCGGCGCCCCTCAGGAGCCCTGGCTATGCACAGATACTGGGGACGGCGCTGTGGATAAGCTCGGGATGCCCGCCGCCAGGCCCGGCGCCGCGGGGGGTGCGCCGGGTTGGCGGTTTTCTGCGCAATGGCGCTAGCCGAGCTGGAAACGCCCGGTGTTCTGCGCCAATCCCTCGCTGCCGCGGCGCAGCTGTTCGGCGGCGCTGCTCACCGCCTGGGCGCCGTCGAGCAGCTGGCCGGCGGCCTGGTCGACCTGCTGGATATTGCCGCTGACCTCGTCGGCGGTGGCGGCCTGCTGTTCGGCGGCGGTGGCGATCTGCGCCAGGCGGTCGCTGACCCGCTGCACCGACTCGACTATGGCCTGCAGGTCGTCGCCCATGGCCAGCACGCTGCCGATATCGCCGTCGGCCTGGCTGCAGGCCTCCTCCATCAGGCTCACCGACTGGCCGACCACGCGCTGCAGGTTGTCCACCGTCTGGGCGATTTCCTGGGTGGAATCCTGGGTGCGCTTGGACAGCGAGCGCACCTCGTCGGCGACCACGGCGAAACCGCGCCCGGCCTCGCCGGCGCGCGCCGCCTCGATCGCCGCGTTGAGCGCGAGCAGGTTGGTCTGCTCGGCGATGCCCTTGATCACCTCCACCACCCGGTTGATCTGCTGGGCCTGCT
>NZ_AVOF01000423.1:0-2411 GCF_000465935.2 Pseudomonas sp. EGD-AK9 | reverse complement strand
CGGGCGAAGGCCTCGGCCAGCTGCGCGGCATCCTCCACTGCACGCATGCCGCGCCCGCCGCCGCCGGCCAGGGCCTTGAGCATCACGCTGCCGTGTTCGGCGAGAAAGTCCGCGGCCTGCTCCGGCGTCACCGCCTGGTTGATCCCCGGTACCAGCGGCACCGCGCAGCGTTCGGCCAGGGCGCGGGCGGCGGCTTTGTCGCCGAACAGTTGCAGGGTTTCCGGCGTCGGGCCGACGAAGGTCAGCCCGCCATCCTGGCAGCGGCGGGCGAATTCGGCGTTCTCGGCGAGAAAACCGTAGCCGGGGTGGATGGCGCTGCAGCCGTGCGCGCGGGCGACGGCAATGAGCTGATCCATGTCCAGATAGGCCGCCGGGCCGCGTCCAGCCAGTGGCACGGCCAGGTCGGCCTTGCGTATGTGCAGGCAGGCGCTGTCGTCCTCGGCGTACACCGCCACGCTGCGGATGCCGAGGTCGGCGCAGGCCTGGGCGATGCGGATGGCGATCTCGCCGCGGTTGGCGATCAGCAGGGCGGAAAAGGGCATGGCGGCTCCGGACGTCTTGTCGTTATGGAGCCATCTTAGGAGGCTGGTCGCGGGGGTAAAGCAAGCCTTATATGGCGATCATGCCGACATAGACGCAAATGATGATGGCGCGTTGTGGCTTTCGCGGCTGAAACCGCTCCCACAGGGTGCACCGCCAGGTTCTAGCTGCGCCGTTCGACGATATAGCGCGCCAGCTCGCGCAGCGGCTCGGCCTGGCTGCCGAAGGGGCGCAGCAGGTGCAGGGCCTGGTCGCGCAGTTCCAGGGCATAGGCCTTGGCGGCGTCGAGGCCGAGCAGGGCGGGGTAGGTGGGTTTGTGGTTGGCCTCATCCTTGCCTTGGGTCTTGCCCAGGGTGGCGGTGTCGCTCTCCACGTCGAGGATGTCGTCCTGCACCTGGAAGGCCAGGCCGATGGCGCGGGCGTACTGCTGCAGCGCCTTGAGGCCGAGCTCGTCGGCGTTGCCGCTGGCCAGGGCGCCGAGCAGTACGCTGGCCTCGATCAGCGCGCCGGTCTTGTGCCGGTGCATGGTTTCCAGGGCGCTCTGGTCGAGCGGCAGGCCCACCGCGCCGAGGTCGATGGCCTGGCCGCCGACCATCCCGGCCGGGCCGGCGGCGGCACTCAGGGCCGCGATCATCTGCAGACGCACTTCGGCGTCCTGCGGGTTGCGCCGGCGGTCGGCGAGCACCTCGAAGGCCAGGCTCTGCAGGCCATCGCCGGCGAGGATGGCGCAGGCTTCGTCGAAGGCCTTGTGGGTGGTCGGCTGGCCGCGGCGCAGGTCGTCGTCGTCCATCGCCGGCAGATCGTCGTGCACCAGGGAATAGGCGTGGATCAGCTCCACCGCGCAGGCGGCGCCATCGGCGCGGTCCAGCTTGCCGCCCAATGCCTCGCAGGCGGCGTAGACCAGCAGCGGGCGCACGCGCTTGCCGCCGTTCATCACGCTGTAGCGCATGGCCTGGTAGAGGCGTTCGAGCTCCGCACGCGGGGCCTGGAACAGCGGCTCGAGGGCGGCGTCGACGCGGGCCTGGCAGCTCGCCTGGTAGGCCTTGATCATGCCACCGGGTCCGCGTCGAACGGCGCCGGCTCCAACTCGCCGTCGCGTTCCAGCAGAATTTGCACCTTCTGCTCGGCCTGGGCCAGGGCGGCCTGGCACTCGCGGGTCAGGCCGATGCCCTGCTCGAAGGCGGTCAGCGAGTCTTCCAGCGACAGCTCGCCGCTCTCCAGGCGCTCGACCAGCGCCTGCAGCTCGGCGAGGGAATGTTCGAAGTCGGGGGCGGCTTTCTTGCGGGCCATGGCGGCGGGTCTCGGGCAGCGTAGAAACGGGCGCGACACTAGCAGAGCCGCGCCCCTCGGGCAAATCAGCGGGGCCGCTGGCCAGGTCGGGGCGTAGGTTGGCGCGTAGGTTGGTGCTGAGCGCAGCGAAGCCCAACGCCTAGCGCAAGTAGGTGACCCAGAAGTAGTACAGCGTCATCCCGCTGCCCACCAGAATGACCAAGGCGCGCAGCAGCGCCGGCGGCAGCTTCTCGCCCAGTGCGCCGCCGGCGTAGCCGCCAAGGGTGGCGCCGGTGAGCAGGATGGCCAGCTCGTACCAGCTGACCCGCCCGGCGATGACGAAGGTCAGGGTGGCGATGCTGTAGATCACTGCCGAGATCAGGTTCTTCAGCGCGTTGGCGCGGGCCAGGGCGTGGCCCTCGATGGAGAAGGTGGCCAGCTGCAGGATGCCCATGCCGGCGCCGAAGTAGCCGCCGTAGATCGACACGCCGATATGTGCGCCCAGTGACAGCGGCGTATGCGGCGGATGCTCGGCGGCCTTGCGCCGCGCCGCCAGCCAGCGACCCAGCCAGGGGCTGGCGGCGAACAGCGCGGTGGCGGCC
>NZ_AVOF01000422.1:0-2415 GCF_000465935.2 Pseudomonas sp. EGD-AK9 | reverse complement strand
CTGGACAAGAGCCGCACGCTGCTGGCGCGGTTGTAGCCGTGGCCGCCAGCCTGGACGGCGCGCCGGCGCGGCCGCTGGCCGGTATCGCCCTGGTGCTGCTGGCGACCTTGCTGTTCGCCAGCCACGACGCACTGTCCAAGTACCTGTCCGGCTTCTACCCGGTGGTAATGGTGGTGTGGGCGCGCTACCTGGTGCACAGCCTGCTGATGGCGGTCATCTTCCTGCCCCAATCGGGGCTGCGCGTACTGCGTAGCCGGCGTCCCGGCCTGCAGCTGCTGCGCGCGCTGTGCCTGGGCGCCACCAGCCTGCTGTTCACCAGCGGCCTGCTGTTCCTGCCGTTGGCCGAGGCCACTGCGGTGAATTTCCTCGCCCCGCTGCTGGTCACCGCGTTGTCCGTGCCGCTGCTCGGCGAGGCGGTCAGCCGCGGCCAATGGTTCGCCGTGCTGGCCGGTTTCGCCGGGGTGCTGATCATCGTCCACCCCGGCGGTGCGCTGTTCACCCCGGCGGTGCTGCTGCCACTGGCCTCGGCGCTGTGCTTCAGCCTCTACCAGCTGCTGACGCGCAAGCTCAGCGAGAGCGACAGCGCCACCACCAGCAACTTCTTCGCCGGGCTGTGCAACACGCTGCTGATGAGCGCCCTGGTGCCGTTCTTCTGGCAGCTGCCGAGCCTGGCGCATGCCCTGTGGATGCTGGCGCTGGGCGGCTGCGGCATGGCCGCGCACCTGTTCCTCACCCAGGCCTTTCGCCACGCGCCGCCGGCGCTGCTGGCGCCCTTCGGCTACGGCCAGATCGTCTTCGCCGGCCTGCTCGGCCTGCTGCTGTTCGGCCATGTCCCGGATCTGGCCGGGCTGGTGGGCATCGCCCTGATCTGCCTGAGCGGACTGGCGGCGGCCTGGCAGCAGCGCCGCGGCTGAGCCGGTAACGCCCCGCCGCAGCGGGGCGCGGCCTTTAGTCGGCAGACTCGCTGCTGAGCCGACGCGGCGCCATCAGGTACAGCCACAGCAGGGCGAGGAAGTAGGTCGCCGGGATCGCGCTGAACAGCAGGGCGTAGTTGTTGTGCGTCACCGTCAGCACGTAGCCGACGATCTGCGTCATGAACATGCCGCCGATGGCTGCGCACATGCCGCCGAAGCCGAACACGGTGCTCATCATGTGCTTGGGCGTGTAGTCCATCACCAGGCTCCAGATGTTCGCGGTCCAGGCCTGGTGCGCGCCCACGGCGAGGGCGATGGCCAGCACCGCGACCCACAGGCCGCTGGCGTTGGCGGCGAACACCACGCTGACGATGGTGCAGGCGAACAGCAGCATGGACAGCAGGCGTGCGGTGGTGGCGCGCATGCCGCGGCCGATCAGCCAGGACGAGAGGATGCCGCCGCCGATGCTGCCGAAGTCGGCGGTGAGCCAGATCAGGATCAGCGGGATGCCCATCTGGGTGACGCTGATGCCCAGGTCGTACTGCTCGTTGAGGAAGGGCGGCAGCCAGTAGAGGTAGAACCAGAACACCGGGGCGGTGATCGCGTAGGCCAGGGCGAAAGCCCAGGTGCCGCGCATGCGCAGGATACGCGCCAGGGCGACCTTGCTCGGCTCGGGTTCGACCTCCTGCTGGATGTACGCCAGCTCGCTGCGCTTGAGGCTCGGGTGATCTTCCGGGTTGAAGTACTTCAGGGCCCAGAACACCAGCCAGACCAGGCCGAGCAGGCCCATGCTGACGAACGCCGCCTGCCAGCCCCAGACATGCAGGATCAGCGGCAGCAGCGCCGGGGTGACCATGGCGCCGACGTTGGTGCCGGCGTTGAAGATGCCGGTGGCGATGGCGCGCTCGCCGGCCGGGAACCAGATGCGCGTGGTCTTGACGCAGGCCGGGTAGTTGGCCGCCTCGGTCAGGCCGAGGATGAAGCGGCAGATCATGAAGCCGACCGCCGAGGTGGCCAGGCCGTGGGCACCGGTGGCCAGGCTCCAGAGCAGCACCGCGAGGAAGAACGCGCGCTTCACCCCGACCTTGTCGATGAAGCGGCCCTGCAGCAGGAAACCCACCGCATAGCCGACCTGGAACCAGAAGTTGATGTTGGCGTAGTCCATCGCCGTCCAGCTCATCTCCTCGGCCAGTACCGGCTGCATGATGCCGAGGGCGGCGCGGTCGATGTAGTTCAGGGTGGTGGCGAAGAACACCAGGGCGAGCATGCCCCAGCGCGTCTTGCCGACGGCCATGGCGCCGCGGATCTTGTCGCCGATTCCGCCTTGGCCAAGGCCGGCGGCGGGCAGGGTGGTGCTGGGGGAGTGGTTCATCGGCATGGCCATCCATTCGGTGACTGGGCATGCGCCAGTCGGACTAGGAGTCGGGCATGTGGGCGGGCGGACGGGGTGCCGCGGGCGCCACGCTGCGGGTATCGGCGCCACCGGGGGCGCGCGGGATTG
>NZ_AVOF01000421.1:0-2416 GCF_000465935.2 Pseudomonas sp. EGD-AK9 | reverse complement strand
CGTGGCCGGCAGCCCCAGAGCACGCCAGGCACTGGCCGGCGCGCTAAGGGCGGCCGAGGCGCTGGCGAAGGCGCCGAGCAATTTGCGAAAACGCCGCGGCCCCAGCTCCGGCAGGAGGTGCAGACGCAGACGGGCTTCGAGCTCGGCGGGAGAGACGGCGGGGGATGGAGCGGAAGGTTGCGACATGGGGATCATCCTTGATCGGTCGCGCCGCCGCGGCGGCGGGTACAGAAAGCACAAGCCCCGCATTCGCGGGGCTTGTCGGTGTTACGGGTTACGCACCTTGTCCATGATCGCCAGCGAGCGGGACGCCCCCAGCACCAGGCCATAGCTGAGCTTGTCGTAGGTGCGGAACACCATCAGCAGACCGGAGCGCTCGTCCGGAATCTTCACGCTGTCGCCGGTGATACGGTCGCGCACGGTTTCGCCGGTCTTGTACACCGCCAGCACGTTGCCGATCTCCAGGCCGTCGCGCGCGCCCTTGTTCAGGGTGACCACGTCGAACTGGCCGATCTGGGTCACGCCGCGCGGCACGTCGAGGATCAGGCCGTCGATCTCGCCGGCCGGTTCGCTGGGCATGAAGGTGGAGTTGATCGCGCGCTCTTCGGTGGGGAACAGGCGGTCGCCGAGGCGCACTTCCTGGGTCGAGCGGCTCAGCAGCATGGTGCCGATATCGCCTTCCTCGGCGACGATCTCGCCGGTGCCGATATCGTCGGCGTTGATGCCGAGGAATTCCTGGGTTTCCGGGTCGGTGTAGGTCTTGCCCTGGCGGAAGATGCCGTACACCGGCGCGCTTTCGTCGAAGCTGCCGCGGGCGTAGACGCGGTCACCGGCGCCGCTGACCACGCGCTCGGCGTTACCGGCCACCACGTAGGGGGCGCCGGCGAACTGCTCGGGGGTGTCGACGATGCGGTTGGACAGCAGGAAGCTGTTGATCGCTTCCAGCGGGATGGTCGGGATCGCCTCGGCCATCGGCGTGCTGCGCACCTGCGGCGACAGCTTGATGGTGCCGCGCGACTCGCCGCGATTGAGCATCAGGCGCGGCTGGCCGTCGATATAGACGAGGTTGAGGGTATCACCGGGGTAGATCAGGTGCGGGTTGGCGACTTGCGGGTTGGCATGCCAGATTTCCGGCCACTTCCACGGTTGACTCAGGAACTTGCCGGAAATATCCCAGAGGGTATCGCCCTTGACCACGGTGTAGCGGTCCGGGTGACCGTCCTTGAGTTGCACTTCGGCCTGGACCAGGCCGGTCTGGGCCAAACCGCCGGCTGCCAGCAGCAGCAGGGCGAGTAGTGATTTCCTCATACGGTGAATCCCTTTATTATGTGTCTTCACGTGAAGCGCCCTAGCGCCGCGTCCAAACCCGCTGAATCCGCGGCGTGAAGCCGTTTTTCAATGCTGTTCATCATCTTAGCAGCGGATTTTGACTTTATTCCACAAGTGCATCACAAACGCATATGGCGATCCTGAATATCCTCGAATTTCCTGATCCACGCCTGCGTACCATCGCCAAACCGGTGGACGTCGTGGACGACTCCATCCGTCAATTGGTCGACGACATGTTCGAGACCATGTACGACGCGCCCGGTATCGGCCTGGCGGCGACCCAGGTCAACGTGCACAAACGCGTGGTGGTGATGGACCTGTCCGAGGACAAGTCCGAGCCGCGGGTATTCATCAATCCCGAGTTCGAGTCGCTGACCGAAGAGATGGATCAGTACCAGGAAGGCTGCCTGTCGGTGCCCGGCTTCTACGAGAACGTCGACCGCCCGCAGAAGGTCAGGATCAAGGCGCTGGACCGCGACGGCCAGCCCTACGAGCTGATCGCCGAAGGCCTGCTCGCCGTGTGTATCCAGCACGAATGCGATCACCTCAACGGCAAGCTGTTCGTCGACTACCTGTCCAGCCTGAAACGCGACCGGATCAAGAAAAAGCTGGAAAAACAGCACCGCCAGCGGGCTTGATCCACCAGATTCCTAAAGGCTTGCCGCGGCAAGCCTTTTTCTTTTAGCGAGACCCCATGTCTGACTCCCTGCGCATCGTCTTCGCCGGCACCCCGGAATTCGCCGCCGAGCACCTCAAGGCCCTGCTGGCCAGCCAGCATGAAATCGTCGCCGTCTACACCCAGCCGGATCGCCCGGCCGGCCGCGGCCAGAAGCTTGCGCCCAGCCCGGTCAAGCAGCTCGCCGTGGAGCACGGCATCCCCGTCTACCAACCGGCCAGCCTGCGCAACGAAGAGGCCCAGGCCGAGCTGGCCGCGCTCAAGCCGGACCTGATGGTGGTGGTGGCCTACGGCCTGATCCTGCCGCAGGCGGTGCTCGACACCCCGCGTCTGGGCTGCATCAACAGCCACGCCTCGCTGCTGCCGCGCTGGCGCGGCGCTGCGCCGATCCAGCGCGCGGTGCAGGCCGGC
>NZ_AVOF01000420.1:0-2420 GCF_000465935.2 Pseudomonas sp. EGD-AK9 | reverse complement strand
GGCCGAGCTGGCCGCCGGCCCGGCACTCAGTTGGCAGGGCGGCGACGAACTGCGCGGCTTCGCCCAGCGCCTGCAGCAACTGCAGAGCCGCGAGGTGGTCGCGCCCGAGGGCTTGCGCGCCGAGCTGCGGCCCTACCAACTGCAGGGCCTGAACTGGATGCAGACCCTGGCCGAGCTGCGCGTCGGCGGCGTGCTGGCCGACGACATGGGCCTGGGCAAGACCCTGCAGACCCTGGCGCATATCCTCTGCGAGAAGCAGGCCGGGCGCCTGAGCCAGCCGGCGCTGATCGTCATGCCCACCAGCCTGATTCCCAACTGGCAGGACGAGGCCGCGCGCTTCGCCCCCGAGCTGCGCGTGCTGGCCCTGCACGGCGCCAGGCGCCGCGCGCTGTTCGAGGAGATCGAAGCGCACGACCTGATCCTCACTACCTACGCCCTGCTGCCGCGCGACCTCAAGGCGCTGAACCGGCATGCCTATCGCCTGCTGATTCTCGACGAGGCGCAGAACATCAAGAACCCGCGCAGCAAGGCGGCCACCGCCGCCGGCCAGGTGCGCGCCGAGCTGCGCCTGTGCCTGACCGGCACGCCGCTGGAAAACCACCTGGGCGAGCTGTGGTCGCTGTTCCACTTCCTCATGCCCGGCTGGCTGGGCGACGCCAAGGCCTTCACCCGCGACTACCGCACGCCGATCGAGAAACGCGGCGACGCCCAGCGCCTGGCCCACCTGGTCGGGCGCATCCGCCCCTTCCTGCTGCGCCGCAACAAGGAACAGGTGGCCCGCGAGCTGCCGCCGAAGACCGAGATCACCCACTGGGTCGAGCTGACCCAGCTGCAGCGCGACCGCTACGAGACCCTGCGCCTGGCCATGGATCAGAAGGTGCGCGCGGAGATCGCCCGCCAGGGCCTGGCGCGCAGCCATATCGTCATCCTCGAGGCGCTGCTGCGCCTGCGCCAGAGCTGCTGCGACCTGCGCCTGCTGGGCGACGGCGCGGCCGAGCTGAGCGCCGCCGACTCGGGCAAGCTCAGCGCCCTGCTGGAGATGCTCGAGGAACTGGTGGACGAGGGTCGCCGGGTGCTGCTGTTCTCCCAGTTCACCTCGATGCTGGCGCTGATCGAGACGGAACTGGCGGCGCGGCAAATCGCCTACGCCAAGCTCACCGGCAGCACCCAGGACCGGCGCACGCCGGTGCAGCGCTTCCAGGCCGGGGAGTTCCCGGTGTTTCTGATCAGCCTCAAGGCCGGCGGCAGCGGCCTCAATCTGACCGCCGCCGACACCGTGATCCACTTCGACCCCTGGTGGAACCCGGCCGCCGAGGCCCAGGCCAGCGACCGCGCCTACCGCATCGGCCAGGACAAGCCGGTGTTCGTCTACAAGCTGATCGCCCGCGGCAGCGTCGAGGAGAAGATCCAGCAGCTGCAGCAGGCCAAGGCCAGTCTGGCCCAGGGCGTGCTGGAGGGCGGCAGCCAGGGCCAGTGGCAGCTGAACGAGGCCGACCTGGCGGCGCTGTTCGCCCCGCTCGACTAGCAGGCCGTTGAAAACCGTAGGCGAGGCAGCCAGTGCAAGGCAAAAACAGGCGAAAAAGCGGAGTTTACGAGCTGTAAATGAGCATTTTGAGCCTGTTTTTAACGCAGCAATGGCAACGCAGGTAGTTTTTCAACAGCCTGCTAAAGGCCCTGGCCCTTGTCGTCGTAGGGTGGATCACGCTTTATCGATCCACCATGGCGCCGGCATAGGTGGATGCAAAGAGCCTGATCCACCCTACGCCTCAATCGGAGGTGTCGTCGCGCTCGGCTTCGGCATCGGCGCGGTTGCGCGCCTTGCCGCGCGCCGCCGGGGCGGCCACCGCCGGGTAGCGGGCCGAGGCATAGCGCACCACCAGAATCGCCAGGGCCAGCAGCAGGATGGCGCCGGACACCATCACCACGCCCCAGTCCGGCTTGTGGTTGTGCGAGATGTCGGAGATCAGCAGGCGGGTCAGCGCGGTGATGGCCACATAGATCATGAAGCGGATCGGCATGTGGTTGGTCTTGAAGTAGATCCCCACCATCGCCGCCAATTCCAGGTAGATGAACAACAGCAGGATGTCGTCCACCGTGATCTGGCCGTTGTCGAGCATGCCGATAAAGGTCATCACCCCACCCCAGGCGGTGATCGCGCCGATGGCGAACAGCGCCAGGTAGTGGAAGGCCTCCATCAGCAGGTTGCCCAAGGATTCGGCCAGGCCATGCATGCCCGCGCGCAGACGTTCCGCCCAATTCATCCGTACTTCTCCCCCCAAGACCCGACATCACGACCCGAGCCACCGAAATGGCGGCTCGCCGGCTTCGTGCATGCAGGAAAAACACCAGCCTCAGGATGATGCCGGCGGACGCGCAAAAGGCACAGGCGCAGATTGCCGCAGGGCGGCTACAGCAGCCAG
>NZ_AVOF01000419.1:0-2433 GCF_000465935.2 Pseudomonas sp. EGD-AK9 | reverse complement strand
GATCTGCTCCAGGGCCAGGGCCAGTTCGGCGGGCGGCAGCGGCCAGTCGAACACCTCCACCGGGCAGTCGCTGTCGCTGACCAGCCAGGCGCACAGCCACAGGCCGGGCTCCATCGGCGCGTCGCCGAGGTTGACCAGCAGCAGCGGCGCACCGCCGGCCTGACGGTTGTTGTGGTAGATGCGCGTGGCGAACTTGCTGCGCAGCCAGGAGAAGAAGAACACCTGTTCCAGGCGCGCGCCTAACTGACCCTGCCAGCGCTGCTGCAGTTCGCCGAGCAGCGGCCAGAGCAGGCGTTCGACCAGGGTGCGCAGCGGGTAGAGCGCCAGGGCGGCGTTGAAGCTTTCGTCCAGGCGCCGTTCGGCGAGCTGGGCGATATGCCCGAGCAGCTCGCCGCGCAATTGTCGCCAGCCGCCGTCGGCCGGCGGCTGCAGCGGTTGGCGGCTGTCCAGCAGTTCCTTGACCTGGCTCACCGCGACGCCGCGGCCGAGCCAGCCGAGGATGGCCTGGATGCGCGCCACGTGTTGCGGCGAGTAGAGGCGGTGCCCCTTGGCCGTGCGTTGCGGCACGATCAACCCGTAGCGGCGCTCCCAGGCGCGCAGGGTGACGGCGTTGACCCCGGTGCTGCGCGCCACGTCGCGAATCGGCAGATAGCCCTGGGCGAGGGCGCTGCGCAGCTGATCGGCGGCCTCGCTGCGCTGCAGCTGGTCGTTCGGCTCAGAGGGCATTGCGCAGACTCAGACGTTCCGGATGCGGCTGCAGGTAGACCTGCTCGGCGATGTAGCGATCCGGGTGGCGGCGGAAATGATGTTTGAGCAGGGTCAGCGGCACCACTAGCGGCACCACGCCGTCGCGGTATTGGCCGATCAGCTGTTGCATCTCCTGTTTCTCGTCGGGGCTGAGGGCGCGCTTGAGGTAGCCGGCCAGGTGCTGCAGCACGTTGCTGTGGGTGCCGCGGGTGGCGCAGCGCTTCAGCGCCGCCATCAGCTGGCTGAAATAGTGCGGCGCCAGGCTGGCCAGGTCGTGCCGGGCCAGGTCGCCGAGCAGGCGACCGAGGGCCTTGTACTGCAGCGGGTCGGTGGCCAGCAGCAGGTACTTGTAGCGCGAGTGGAAGGCGATCAGCGCGCGGCGTGTCAGGCCCTCCTGCAGCAGGCGTTGCCACTCGGCGTAGGCGAACACGCGGGTGAGGAAGTTCTCGCGCAGCACCGGGTCGTTGAGGCGGCCGTCTTCCTCCACCGGCAGGTCGGGATGCCGGGCGCAGAAGGCCGCGGCGAAGATGCCACGGCCCGGCTCGCTGGGGCGGCCGCCCTCCTGGTAGACCTTGACCCGCTCCAGGCCGCAGGACGGCGACTGCTGCATGAAGATGAAGCCGCAGATGCCCTGCAGCTCGCCGGCCATGCGTTCGGCATAGGCGGCCAGGGCGTCGGTGACGTCGTGCGAGCGTTCCACCGTGCCGACTGCGCGCGGCGCCTGCGGGTCGCCCACCAGGCGAATCGGCTGGCGCGGCACCGGCATGCCGATGCCGACTTCTGGGCACACCGGGACGAACTCGAAATGCTCGGCGAGGCTGCGGCTGCACAGGCGCGACAGCTTGTGACCGCCGTTGTAGCGCACCTCGGCGCCCAGCAGGCAGGCGCTGATGCCCAGTTTGGCTTTGCTCGGTTGCATGGCTCGACCTCCGACTGTCTTGTACATTGGCTTAGCTATGTACAACTTTTGTCCATCATAGGTCTGCTGTTATACAAGTCAAATGCTTTGTACAGCTTGTGTATGGCTTTTTTGTGTGTGACGACAAGCGCCGCGCGAGCGCGGCGTCAGGGCGGGGAGGGGAAGAGAGGGGCTTCAGCGCCAGCCTTGCAGCCAGCGCTGGGTGTCCTGCAGCTGGCGCCAGTCGAGCCGCTGGCTGCGCCGGGTCAGCACGGCCTGCAGCTCCACGGCGAGAATGGTGTCGGCCTCGTCGCGGATCAGTTCGGTGACCAGGAAGTGGCGTTCGCGGTTCTGCGGCTGCGCCGCGGTCCATTTCGACAGCAGCAGCTTGCGCGGATTGAGCCGCCGCGCGGGCGTCATGCCAGGTGTTCGAGCAGGCGGCGGGCGGCGTCCTGGCCGCTGAGCCAGGCACCCTCGACGCGGCCGGACAGGCACCAGTCGCCGCAGGCGTACAGGCCCAGGTCGGCGTCGGCCAGCGCGCCCCACTGGTGGGCCTGCGCCGGACGGGCGTAGAGCCAGCGGTGGGCCAGGGTGAAGCTGGGCGGCGGCACGGCGCAGCCGATCAGCTCGGCGAAGGCACCGTGCAGCTGCTCGATCACGGTGTCCTTGGGCAGGTCCAGGTGCTGCTTGCTCCACGCGCTGCTGGCGTGCAGCACCCAGGTGTCCAGGCGGTTGTCGCGGCCGGGCTTGCTGCGGTTGCGCGCCAGCCAGTCGAGCGGGCTGTCCTG
>NZ_AVOF01000418.1:0-19426 GCF_000465935.2 Pseudomonas sp. EGD-AK9 | reverse complement strand
CAGCTCGACGCGCTGTTCGCCGCGGTCGAACCCTTGCCCGCCGGGCAACCGCCAGCAGCGCGAAACCACGAGCTGCTGTGGCGCGAGGTGGAGCAGCCGGGCAGCGAGGCGGCGCTGGTGCTGCTATGCCCGCTGGCGGATGTCGAGCCGCGCAGCGAGGCGGCCTGGCGCCTGCTCGGGCAGCTGCTGCAGGGGGCCTTCTACCGCCGCCTGCGCGGCGAGCTGCAACTGGGCTATGCGCTGTTTGCCGGTTACCGCCAGGTGCAGAGCGAGCGCGCGCTGCTGTTCGCCCTGCAGTCGCCGGTGTGCGAGGCGGCCGGCATCTTCGAGCATATCCACACCTTTCTCGATCAGCAGCGCCAGCGCCTCGCCGCGCTGTCAGCGGCGGAGTTCGCCCGCTGCCGCGACGAGCTGGCGCAGGCCTTGCGTGCGCCCAAGAGCAACCTGGCCCGCGCCGAACGGTTGTGGCAGCTGCAGCTGGCCGGGCTGAGCGAGGCGCACCCGCAACGGGTGCGCCAGGCGCTGGCCGAGTTGACGCCGGACGAGCTGCAGGCGGCTTATGCGCAGTTGTTGCAAAGCGGCCACTGGCGCGTACTGGCCAGTGGACCAGGGCCGCACGTCTAAGCGTGCATTTCTTGGCTATGCCCCTGCTAGCCGTTACTAGGGCTCCAAGGAAGGCTCGGGGGCCTGTGGGCCGGGCGGCGATCCGCTTTAGCCCACGCCAACCACCGGTGGTGGGCTAAAGCCCACCCTACGGGCCTTTGCACCCACTCCCAACACTTAACGCAGAAATAGCCTTTTTCTTTCCCCTTCTTTTCGATGGTCTTCGCGGCGCGCGGCGCACCTTAGGGTTTGCCGCCGGTAGTCGGTGCGCCTCGCGCTTCTACGCCCAAGGATTGTCCCGGTACTACGACCTTTCGCCCGCTACCGGTAGCGGGTCGGTCGCGGGCCGCCCGGGGCAAGTCGGGCAGGGCGCGCCAAAGCAGCGGGCAAACGCTGCCAAGGCAGCGTATGGCCGCTCCCGGCGCCTTTCGATAATCGCCTCCGACCTGACTGCCCTGGCGGTCGCCACTCAAGCGGAGAGCGTTATGCACAACAAGAAGATCGCCAACCCCCGGTTTCTGCCCCTTGCCTTGACTGCGGCCGTCGCCCTGGCCGGCGCCCAGCAGGCCGCCGCCGAGATCGTCCTGTACGACCAGGACGACACCACCTTCTCCACTGACGGCTATATCAACGCCTTCTACGTCAACAGCGACGTGGATCGCGAAGGCGAGCAGTTCGACCGCCGCCAGTCGCGGGTGAAGATGGGCTTTCTGCCCAACTGGATCGGCTTCAACTTCGGCAAGCAGATCGACGATCTCAAGCTCGGCGGGCGTTCCTCGTTCTGGGTGACCATCAACGACAGCGAGCAGAACGGCACCGACACCGCCATCGACGTGCGCCAGTTCTACGGCACCGTGGCCAACCCGGAGTGGGGCGAGGTGCTGGTGGGCAAGGACTTCGGCCTGTTCTCGCGCTCCAACATCTTCCTCGACGAGCTGCTGGCCGGTTACGGCAACGTCTCCGATACCCTCGGCCTGGTCGATGGCACCGGCGTGTCCTTCGGCAACATCGGCACCGGCTATCCGTACCCGTTCCCGACCTCGCAGATCACCTACCGCAACAACCACCTGGCCGAGGGCCTGCGCCTGGCGGTCGGCATCATGGACCCGGTGGACACCAACGACGACAGCGCCGTGGGCAAGGCCTACCAGGAAGAGCCGCGCTTCGAGTCGGAGGTCAGCTACCAGTTCGACCTGGGCGGCTCGACTATCTACACCTGGGTCAACGGCGCCTACCAGACCTCGGAAAACACCGACGACAGCGTCGATACCGTGACCTCCAAGGGCCTCGGCTACGGCGTGCAGGCCAAGTTCGGCGGCCTCTCGCTGACCGGCTCGGGCTTCCAGGCCAAGGGCATCAACCCCTTCTTCACCAACAACCTGGGCGAGCCGACCCTGCGCGACATCGACAGCGACGGCTACCTGCTGCAGGGCTCCTACACCTGGGGCAAGAACCGCGTGGCACTGTCCTACGGCAAGACCGAGGACGACGGCAACGGCCTGGGCGTGGCGGCCGACTACGAGACCCGCGGTCTGGCCTACTTCCGCACCATCAACGACAACCTCAAGCTGGTGGCCGAGTACAACCAGTACGAGATCGATGCCGCCGAGGGCAGCGGCCTGAACGAGGACACCGACACCTTCGCCGTGGGTGCCGTGCTCAGCTGGTAAACACCGTTGCACAGGGCCGGGCAGGGGGCGACCGCTGCCCGGTCTTTTTTTGCCTGCGCCTCGTAGGATGCGCCGTGCGCACCCGGTTGCCGCTGCTGCGCCCGGCCTGGCGGCCCCGCGACACCCTACCTAGGAAGGCCCGACCCAGTACTCAAGTAGCATGGGGCAGCCATCCTCCGCTTCGTAGAATTTCCCCCTATCCAGCAGGTGTATTGGGGCGTCTTATGGCCTTGGAACAGTCGGAAGGCGTGCTCAGCGCCGTTTCCAGCGCAAAGGATGTGGAGCAGGCCGCCCAGGAGCTGGCGCGCCAGCTGATCCATCCCTACCTCGGCTTCGTGCTGTTCTTCTGCTCGGCCGAGTACGACCTCGAAGCCCTCGGCCGGGCCCTGGAGCAGCATTTCGGCGGCGTCAGCCTGGTCGGCTGTACCAGCGCCGGCGAGATCACCCCGCAGGGCTACGGCCGCGGCTGCGTGGTGGCGCTGGGCTTCGACCTGCGCTGCTTCTCCATTGCCAGTGCGCTGATCGACGAGATGGAGCGCTTCAACCTGCTCGATGCGCAGCAGCTGGTCGACGGCCTGGTGCGCGACTGCCGCAGCAACGAGCTGGCCTCGATCAAGGGCCACAGCTTCGCCCTGACCCTGCTCGACGGCCTCTCCAGCCGCGAGGAGCTGGTGCTCGGCGCGCTCAGCGCGGCGCTGGGCAGCATCCCGCACTTCGGCGGCTCGGCCGGCGACGACAACCACCTGACCCACACCCACGTCTACCACGGCGGACGCTTCCACAGCGGCGCGGCGGTGGTGGTGCTGTTCAATACCTGGCTCGACTTCGAGGTATTCAGCACCCACCACATCCAGCCTAGCGGCGAGAAACTGGTGGTGACCCGCGCCGACAGCGCCAGCCGCCGCGTCTACGAGCTCAACGCCGCGCCGGCCGCGCAGGAATACGCCGAGCTGATCGGCGTGCCGCTCGATGCCCTGGACCACCGGGTGTTCGCCGCCTATCCGCTGGCGGTGCGCATCAGCGATCACTACTACGTGCGCTCGATCCAGCAGGTGCACGACGACCTCAGCCTGAGCTTCTACTGCGCGGTGGAGAACGGCATCGTCCTCACCGCCATGCGCCCCGGGCCGCTGCTGCCGAATCTCGAGCAGCTGTTCGCCGGCCTCGAGCAGCGCCTCGGTCCATTGCTGCTGACCATCGGCTGCGACTGTTTCCTGCGCCGCCTGGAGATCGAGAACGACGGCGGCAGCCTGCCGGTGTCGGCCTTTCTGCGTCAGCAGCGGGTGATCGGCTTCAACTCCTACGGAGAGCAGTTCAATGGCATGCACATCAACCAGACCTTCACCGGAGTCGCCATTGGCCGCCCTGGTCGCGGCTGATGGCGCCGAGCTGCAGGTGCGCCTGGCCGCGCTGGAAGGCGAGAACGCCAAGCTCAGGCGGATCAACGCCGCGCTGATCGAGCGGGTGGAGTCGATCCACTCGCGCGGCGACGATGCCTACGCCGCCTTCCAGCACTCGGTGGTGCTGGCCGAGCAGGTGCGCGAGCGCACCGACGCGCTGAACCAGGCGATGGCCGAACTGAAATCCAGCAACCAGCTGCTCAGCGACGCGCGGCTGCGCGCCGAGACCGCCCACCAGCACCTGATCGACGCCATCGAGAGCATCTCCGACGCCTTCGTGCTGTTCGACGACCGCCAGCGCATCGTCCTGTTCAACAGCCGCTTCAAGGCGCTGTGGGCGCGCAGCCGGGCGCGCATTGGCACCGGTACGCGGCTGGAGGAGATCAGGCGCCTGAGTCGCAGCACCGGCCTGGTGGTGGAGGCGCAGCTGGGCAAGGAGGGCGAGCCGAGCCTGTTCCGCCTGCAGGATGGGCGCTGGGTGCAGGTCAGCGAGCGGCCGACCCGCGAGGGCGGGCTGGTGATCCTCTACACCGACATCACCGAGGTCAAGCAGAGCGAGGCGCTGCGCCGTGAGCAGGCCCTGGCGCAGAAATCGCGGCTGCTGCAGCGCGCGGTGGACAACCTGTCCCAGGGCATGGCCATGGTCAACGCCGAGGGCGCGCTGGAGCTGTGGAATCACCGCTTCCTCGAACTCTGCGGCCTGGCGCCGATCAGCGCCCATCGGCCCTTCGCCGAGGTGATGGCCGAAAGCGAGCTGGAGCCGCTGACCCCGGCCAGCCGCGACATCGCCGGCAAGCCGCTGCGCCAGGTCGAGGTGCGCCTGTTCGACGGGCGCATGCTCGAGGTGCGCACTCATCCGCTGCCCACCGGCGGCTTCGTCAACACCTTCACCGACATCACCGAGCGCCATCGCCAGGCCCAGGCACTGAGCGACAGCGAGCGCTGGATCCGCCTGATCACCGACCACGTGCCGGCGCTGATCGCCTACCTGTCGGCCGATCTGGTCTACGAGTTCACCAACAAGGTCTACGAGGAGTGGTACTGCTGGCCGCGCGGCGCCATGCTCGGCCAGAGCCTGCGCGAGGTGCACAGCGAGGAGCACTGCCGGCGCCTGGAGCCCTACGTCGAGCGGGCGCTGTCCGGCGAAAGCGTGACCTTCGAGTTCGCCGAGACCAACCACAGCGGTCAGGAGCGCTACATGCTGCGTTCCTACGTGCCCAACCGCCAGGCCAGCGGCGAGGTGGTGGGGATCTTCGTGCTGATCCGCGACATCACCGAGCGCCGGCGCACCGCCGAGGCGCTGCACCAGGCCTACCAGCACCTGGAGCAGCGCGTGCGCGAGCGCACCGCCGAGCTGACCACGGTCAACGAGCAGCTGCGCCGCGAGATCGACGAACGCACGCAGATGGCGGCGCGCCTGCGCGAGGCCAAGGGCGAGGCCGAACAGGCCAACCTGTCCAAGACCAAGTTCCTCGCCGCGGTCAGCCACGACCTGCTGCAGCCGCTCAACGCCGCGCGGCTGTTCACCAGCGCGCTGCTGGAGAAGGACGACCTGTCCGGCTGCGCGCCGCTGGTGCGCAACGTCAGCAACTCGCTGGAGGACGTGGAGAGCCTGCTCGGCACCCTGGTGGATATCTCCAAGCTCGACGCCGGGGTGATCAAGCCGGATATCGCGCCGTTCGCCGTCAGCGAGCTGCTGGAGAACCTGGCCGCCGAATACCATCAGATCGCCGGTAGCGAGGGCCTGCGCCTGGACTACCTGCCCAGCTCGGCGCTGGTGCGCAGCGACGTGCAGTTGCTGGCGCGGATCCTGCGCAATTTCTTGAGCAACGCCATCCGCTACACCGCCAGTGGGCGCATCCTGCTCGGCTGCCGGCGGCGCGGCAACAGCCTGTCGATCGAGGTGTGGGACAGTGGCATCGGCATCGCACCGGACAAGCTCGGCGAGATCTTCCAGGAGTTCAAGCGCGGCGACACGGTGCAGCGCAAGCAGGACCGCGGCCTCGGCCTGGGCCTGGCGATCGTCGACAAGATCGCGCGCATGCTCGGCCACCGCATCCGCGTGGCCTCGCAGCCGGGCAGGGGCTCGATGTTCGCCGTCGAGGTGCCGCTGACTCGCCTGGCGCCCAAGGCGCGGGCGCTGCACGACAGCCCGGACCAACTGCTCGAGCGCCTCTCCGGCGCGCGGGTGTGGGTGCTGGATAACGACGCGGCGATCTGCGCCGGCATGCGCACCCTGCTCGAAGGCTGGGGCTGCCGAGTGGTCACGGCGCTGAGCGAAGAAGACCTGGCGCGCCAGGTGGACAACTACCACGCCGAGGCCGACCTGCTGATCGCCGACTACCACCTCGACGACGAACGCAACGGCGTCGACGCGGTGGCGCAGATCAACGCCCGGCGCAGCGCCGCGCTACCGGCGCTGATGATCACCGCCAACTACAGCAACGAACTCAAGCAGCAAATGCGCGAGCTGGGCCACAGCCTGCTGCACAAGCCGGTACGGCCGATGAAGCTGAAGGCGGCGATGAGTCATCTGCTCGAACGCGGCGGCTTGGGTGCCTAGGCACAGGCGTTTCGCCCCCGGCCGCGCCATAAAAACGCCGGATCGGAGCATCGACACATAGCGGGGCATAGCCAACAAAAAGCCCGGCATCAGGCCGGGCTCGGATAAAGCGGGACGGCCTCAGATCAGATGCTGCTTGTCCAGCTCGATGGCCGCGTCCAAGGTCTCCAGCAGCGCTTTGCGCACCTTGAGCTTGGTGTTCTTGTGCGCGGTCATGTTGATCTTCTTCATCTGCTGGGCCACGACCTGGGCGGTGGCCAGCAGTTGCTCGGCCGGTACCACCTTGTCGAGGAAACCGGCGTCCACCGCGCCCTGCGGATCGAACATCTCGCCGTTGATCACCGAGCGGTGGAAAGCCGACTTGCGCAGGCGGTCGCGGGCCAGTTCGATGCCGACGTGGTGCATGGTCATGCCGATCTGTACCTCGTTCAGGCCGATATTGAACGGCCCTTCGACGCCGATGCGGTAGTCGGCCGACAGCAGGATGAAGGCGCCCTTGGCCACCGCATGGCCCGGGCAGGCAACGATGATCGGGTAGGGGTGGGCGAGCATGCGCCGCGCCAGGGTCGAGCCGGCCGCCACCAGGTTGATCGCGTTCTGCGGGCCGGAGGTCATCACCTTGAGGTCGTAGCCGCCGGAGAGGATGCCCGGCTGGCCGGTGACGATGACGATGGCGCGATCCTGCTCGGCGCGGTCCAGCGCGGCATTGAAGGCGACGATCACGTCGGGGGAGATGGCGTTGACCTTGCCGTTGCTCAGGGTCAGGGTGGCGATGCCGTCTTCGAGTTGGTAGCTGATCAGGTCGCTCATGGCAGTTTCCTTATTAAGGCCGCGGGGCTGAATGTGGGCAGAAGGTACTCAGCCGCACCGCTGCGGTAAAGCGCCGCGGCTGACCGGCGGGTCAGCGATTTCGCCTATTGCCGCGATGGCCGATGGCAATTGGTCGAGGGATCGGGGCGGCAACTAGAGTGGGCGGCGAATCGAAGGAGTCGCCCATGAATCTGTTGTCGTCCATCCTCTGCGTCGCCGCGGCGCTCGTCCTGCTGCTGGTCTCAGTGCTGATCGGCGAGCGCCCGCAGCTGCACAACCCGCTCGGCGTGCTGGCCCTGTTCGCCGTCGGCCTGTTCATCTCCCTGGGTTTTCTGCTGTTCGGCCACATGCGCTTCGACGAGCTGCTCGGCGAGCGCCGCGGCGAAGACCCGTCCTGCTCTTAAGCGCATGAATCTTCTGAAAAAAAATTTGCCATCGGGAAAACATTCGACTACATTAGCGCGCCTCGACGGGCTACACGCAAAAACGTCGAGATCCGGTGAAGTGTCCGAGTGGTTGAAGGAGCACGCCTGGAAAGTGTGTATACGGGAAACCGTATCAAGAGTTCGAATCTCTTCTTCACCGCCACTTTCGCAATACCTAAAGCCCTGAAAGCTAACAAGTTTTCGGGGCTTTTTGCTTTCTGGCTTTCGGCAGGTGTCGAAGAAGTGTCGAAAACCCGGTTTACTCGTAGTGCGACCAGAGCCGGAGCACTTTGACGGTCTGTTCATCCTGCAGCACCTGATAGACCAGGCGATGCTGAATGTTGATGCGTCGGGAGTAGGCGCCGGCCAGATCACCAACCAGCTTTTCGTAAGGTGGTGGGTTCTGGAAGGGGTTTTCCCGTACTACTTCCAGCAACGCTTTTGCCTTGTCCTTCAAGCCCGCAGCAGCGAGCTTCTGAGCGTCTTTCTGTGCCTGTTTCGTGTAAACGAGCTGCCAAGTCACCAGTCCAGTTCCTTAGCGCATTCGTCTACCGGTTCAGCCATGCCTTCCTTGATGGATTCGCGCATGCCAGGAACGGAGAGCAGGTACAGGGTTTCCTGAATCGCTTCCCAATCCTCGGCCGAGAGCAGGACGGAGTTAGTCCGCTTGCCGGAAATCAGAATGGGCTGGTGAGACTCGGCCGACTGATCCATCAGCCGATACAGGTTGGTGCGTGCTTCGCTTGCAGTAAGAGTTTGCATGGAGTGCCTCTCCTGGGTAGTGCCGCAAGCGTACGCTAAAACGTACGGCATGTTAATGCCCCTCGTCGGTTAGTGGGTTGAGCCGCAATGCGTCCTGCAGGTGGTCCGGTGACAGGTGCGCATAACGCATGGTCATAGCCAGCGACGTATGCCCCAGGATTTTTTGCAGCGTAAGGATGTTCCCGCCCCGCATGACGAAGTGACTGGCGAAGGTGTGCCGCAGCACGTGGGTGGCCTGGCCGGGCGGGAGCTTGATAGAGGTCTTCTCCAGTACACGGCTAAAGGTCAGCATGCAGTTGGTAAACAGGCCGTGACGCTTGAAGTAGATCTGCAGAGCCTTTTCCAGCTCTCTATCGATAGGAATCGACCGGGTTCGCTTCGACTTGGTGTTGGCAAAGGTCACCATGCCGTTTCGCACTCGCTCAGGTGTCAATGCCTGGGCTTCTCCCCAGCGGGCACCCGTAGAAAGGCAGACCCGAGCGACCAGGCCAATGCCGGGGCTTGTGGTGCGGTCATCCAGGGCCTCAAGTAGTTCCGCTATCTGGCACGTGGACAGGAAGGAAATCGGGCGTTCCTGCAGGCGCAGCGGGCGAACCTTGGCCAGCGGGTTGGGGTAGTCGATATCGCCTAGGCGGTGCAGCTCGTTGAACAGGGCTTTCAGGTAGCCGAGCCGGTTGTTTAGCGTCTTGCCCTGGATACCCGCCTTGAGCAGCGCGCTTCGGGTCTCGCAGAAGGCATTGCCGGTGAGATTGGCCGCCACGGGGTTGCCCAGGTCTTTGGCCAGGTTCTGCAGGGTGCGGAGGATCGCGGCACCATCCGCCAGGGCATGGCCGTGCAGTTCGTGATAGCGCGTGCAGAGTTCGGAGAGGCGGCGGCGATCTTTCGGCTTGGGCGTCCAGGCAGGGGACTCGACACATTTGGCCCTGCAGGTGGCTTCGAAGCGCTGGGCCTCACCCTTGGTCTTGAAGGTCTTGCGGAAACGCTTGCCCTTGATGGGTTCAACGTCCACCTTCCAGCGGCCATCGGGCAGTTGTTCAATCGCCATCAGACAGCACGCCCCCAGCGCACGTGCCGTTCCTCGAGGATGCCCTTGATGTGCTTGTACAGGCCGTCTTCGTCCATGCCCTTGGCGGCATAGTGGTCGCGGATCACCGGCCAGCATTCCCAGTCCTTGAGGCGGTGAAATGCCCGTCTAGCGCCCACTCGCTCCCGTGCCAGCAGGCTGACGAAGTTTCCCAGGAATAGCTCGACGTTCTTGCCCGAGAAGCCACGCGAGGTCTTGTATTGCCGCTTGTACTCGGTGTCATCGACCAGGGAATCCACCGGCAGGTCGACGCGCACATCGTCACGGATGAGCGTCCAGATGGGCTCGAAATAGCCAGGGCGGGCCAGTAGCTTGAACTGGCGCAGACCGTAGCGCCACAGGCCGTCGAGGTGCGGGGCGAAAGCGGCATAGCTATTGGTGTCGATGACCTGACCGCTTTGAAGGTCGAAGGAGCCGCTGGCGAACTGCTGGATTACCGAGTGGTGATAGCGCAGTTCGACGCGCCACACATCCTGTTCCGGGTTGTAGTTGTCCGGGTCGCCTTCGTCGAAGCTG
This sequence comes from Pseudomonas sp. EGD-AK9, assembly GCF_000465935.2. Taxonomy (NCBI): domain Bacteria; kingdom Pseudomonadati; phylum Pseudomonadota; class Gammaproteobacteria; order Pseudomonadales; family Pseudomonadaceae; genus Pseudomonas; species Pseudomonas sp. EGD-AK9. The sequence goes on along the minus strand of NZ_AVOF01000418.1, from coordinate 9,593 downwards.
TCACGACGACGCCAGACGCCTTCCCAGTAGTCGAGCTTATCGGCGGATCGGGCTTGGAGGGTCTTGTTGTAGATACCGAGCTGGACGCTACCGGCCGAGCCAAACAGGAAGGATTGGCCCTTGCCGTAGGTGGCGGACTCCAGCGTCCACTGAATTTCCTTGATGCCGGAAATGTCGCGGGCCGCACGTGCGCGGCAGTGCATGCGCGCATTGAGGTCAGCCGGGGGCGTCCAGCCTTGCAGGTCTAGCGCCAGATGGACGGCGCACTGGTTGCGCTCCACATTGGTCAGGACATGGCCGGCGTAGTAGTCCAGACGCTCTTGAAGACGCTCGGGCGAGAAGGCGTCGATGGCGTGCGGCGAGACTTCGATTTTCAGGTGGGGGCCGATGTTTTCGAGCTTGGCGTTGAAGTTCTTGATCAGCAGGATGACGCCGAGGTCGGCGTTCTGCAGCTTGTACTGGTAGCCGGAGTCCTTGCCGACGCGACCGGAATGCCAGCGCTGGCCAGCGAAGTCGACCAGGGTGCCGGGTTTCTCAAACAGGCACATGACTTCCGGGCGGATCAGTCCCCGGTAAAGCTGGCGGACGGTATCAACGCCGCAATGCAGGATGCGGACGTTGGATAGGTCGGTTATCCGGGCCGTTTGATGGTCGAAGAACAATCGCCCGGCTGGCGTTTCGTTGAACTCTCGGTCTACCCGAATTTGGTCTTTAACGGCCATCTTCTACCGCTCCATATAGTGACGAATTGAAACTGTTCTTCTCGGTTTATCTGACGTGCTACAGGGACGTCAGCAGGCGCGTTCTGCGCGCCTGCTCGGGGCTCGCAGGCGTGCGCAGAGCGCGCACAGGACGTCCCGTTACCCTCACCACAGGAACTGCCCCTTTTCGTAGGTCACCACCGTGACGGGCGGCTGCGGCGGTTCCTGGGTGGGGTAGGCGGCGGTGTTCTGCTGGTTGGCTTGGGCCTGGGCGTAGCCGGGTTGCTGCTTGCTGCGGTCGGGGATGGTCGGGTCGAAGTAGCCGTTTTCCACCACGTTCAGGCAGAACTGAAAATCCGTTTCGACCTTGGTGCCTTGCTGGGTGTAGCACTGGCAAACCATCTGCTTGCCATTGACCGTGCCGCTGGGGCGCTTGGTGAAGGTGCGCCGGTAAATCTCCGGGTCAGCGCTGGACAGGCAGTACAGCCGCGGGAAGGTCTGCGGCTTGGTCAGGTCGTCATAGACCGGGGCCGAGGCGGGCAGTTGCGGCACACGCGGGATGCGTTCGCCCAGGTAGGTGGCGGTGGGCTTCTTGCCCGTCTCACCCGAGGACGGGCCGAGCGGGTTGATGAAGGAATCCAGCGCGCCCTTGGCCTGATCGACCACGCTGGGCGAGGGCGCGAGCGCGGCGGCCTGGGCTTGTTCCTCGGGACTGAGCTGGGTGATGAAGCGGTACGACCAGACGCCGGCGACCGCGATTACCGCAGCGGCCATTAGGAACTTGGTCGGCACCTTGGTCTGAAAGTGGTGCTTGGCGTTGGTGCTGGTGTAGGCGCCGAAGTAGCGGCTATCCAGGCGCAGGGCTTTCTTGTCGGCGTCCTTGAAGCTGCTTTTGACTTCGACCTTTTCCACCACCACTTCGGATTCGAAGCGCAGCAACTGGGAGGACTTGAACACGCGCCAGTAATGGATATGGCTGTTGCACAGGCGGCGTAAGTGAACATCCAGGTAGCGCGGGTCCTGGGTGATCAAATGCACTTCGTGGCCCTGATGGCGCATGGTTTCGAAGCGGGTGATGTGTTCCGGCGGCCGTGCCCGAGGATCACGCGCACCGAACCAGCCCTGTGCTTCGTCGACGACGATGATGCTGTCGTTGGGCAGCTCGTACCACTTTTCGGGATCTTCGAAGGCGAACCACTGCGCCTCGAGTGTCTCCGGTTTGAGGCCGTTGATGTTGTGGTAGTAAACCACCCGGTTTTCGGCCAGGGCCTTCTGATCCACTTCGCGGATGGTGTTGAGGGTCTTGCCGTGGCCGGGTTTGCCGGTGCGGATGGTGAGCATGGGGCGGCCTCCTTAGGCTTCGATGGAGGTGCCGCCCGGCTTGCGCCAGACCTGATTGCGTTTGCGATCCTGGGCCTTGTCGATCCCGGCCAGGATGAAGCGCGTGGCGATCGCGGCGAAGTACATATTCACGATGATGTCGAAGCCGGCGAGGCCGAGGATGCCGCTCACCTCGGCGCCGAGCTGGCCCATGCTGGACTCCAGATAGCCCTTGGCCTGATCGATGACCATGTTGAAGCCGACGTAGGAGACGAAGCCGAAGCCGATGACCCGCAGCGCCATTTTCACCAGCGGGCCGACAATCATGATGAGCAGCTGGGCAAGGAACAGGTAATGCATCACTGACCTCCTACGGAACGGCCCACGTACAGGGCGCAGATAACCGCCGTGACGGCGATGAGGAACGGCCCCAGGCCACTGGCGAAGTCGCACAGCGGCTGAAAGCTGAGGCCCACGGAACGCCCGGCCATGGACAGGGAAATCACCCGGTCAGGCGGGCAGGACGGGTTGAGAAAGCGGGTGCCTTGCTGGATGAAGGAGGGCACGTCGATATCGCCGCTGCCTTCTTGCAGTTCGAATTGCTCGCCCTGGAACAGGCCTTCCACATCGGCCTTGTTGCCTTCGAAGTCGGCCATTTCTTCGGCCTGGCAGAGTTGTTCTTTCTGCTTGCGCAGAATCTCGCAGTCGATGGGATCGCCCGAGCACTGCAAGGCGGCATCGCAACTGCCGGCCACGGCTTCGCGTTCGGGGGCTTCTTCGTCCTCGCCTTCTTCTTCGCCCTCGGGCTTGCAGCCATCGCCGGTGCATTCGCTGCTTTCGTTGCCGGTCGGATTGCCCTCGGCATCGGTGCCGCTGGTGGTCGATTCGGTCTTGCTGGTGCTGGTGCAGGGTTTCACGCCCTTGCAGCTGGTCTTGTCGGTGGTGGTGTTGGTGGTGGTCGAGCTGGAGCCGTCCGGGTTGGTGGTCTTGGTGCTGTCCTGGCTGATATCGGTCTTGCTGTACTCGGGCGGCGGGGTGCCGGCCTTGCAGCTATCGCCGGAGCAATCGACCTTGCCGGGCTGCTTGTATTCCTGGCTGCCGGTGCAGGAGCGCTTTTGCGTGCCGTCCGGCTGGGTTTCCCAGTTGTCGCAGTCGCTGTCGCTGAAATAGCTGGGGGTGGCGTCGGAGGGGGCCTTGCTCGGCGGCTGGTCGAACACGCTACCGGCAGGCGGGTTGTCAGAGGTGCAGGTCTGGCCCTGGCCCCAGTACACGACGACGCAATACACCGACTCCAGATCGGTCTGACCATCGTCGTTATCGAGGAAGCGGTTGCATTCCTTGACGCCCGGCGCCGAGTACAGGCACGAACCGTTGCAGATGGAGGGCGGTGGCGGATTGGGGACGGCCTGAGTTAGCGACCCGGCGTTGTACTCATGGTTGAAGGTATCGCCCAGGCTGGATTCGCAAAGGTCGGGATCTGGCTCCGGAGGTAACTCACACGCGCCTGTTAACTCGTTATAGGTCTTGCCAGACGGGCACGAATCGCCATAACGATAGACAAGAGTGTAAGAGTTCGTTGAGCCATTATTGGCCGTTGCATGACAACGCCCAGCAGTAGGCGAATCAATAATATAACCAACATACGCACGACCTGAGCCAGGAATAAACGCCGCCTGACAGGCTTCACCGATGCTAGGACGAGCAACGTTAGAGGTAAAGAGACCGCCACCCGAAGGGCTAGTGCGCCAGTAATAATCCGCAGCACTGGCCTGCCCGACAACGCCCAGCCCCAGCAGCAGACCCAGCAGCGCTCTGAACATCATCCTCACACCCTCCCGAAGAACACGAGATACAGCGCCAGGACGGTGAGAATCAGCACGTAGAGTTGATAGTTCATGGCGGTATCCGGATAAGAAAACCCCGCCGAGGCGGGGCTTTGCTTGCGTCGGCACATGCGTGCAGGCACGCGGTTACATCGCGCGGCGCATGTACTTGAACGCGGCAGCGGCGATCAGCACGACCAGCACCAGACCGCCCAGCTCGACTACGTCGGTCTTGGCGGTGCCGAGTTCGGTGCTCACTTCGGCGGGGAGGGCGGCGTAAGCCTGCTGAACAGACAGCACGCCGATGGCAGCAGCGGCGCCCAGGGAGCGACGCAGGGTCTTGATGTGTTGCATGGGTGTTACCTCGCTATTTCAGGACTTTTTTCAGGACGAGGAACCCGAACACGGTGGCGAACAGAATCATGGCTTCGCCTTGCAGTTCGGATACGTCATCCCAGGTGAGCGCAGAGCCGGTCAGGCCCTGCATTTCGTCGTCTGCGACGGACACCAGTTGGCCGGTGCACTGGAGTTCCCCAGCCGCGCCAACCGTCCAGTTCCCGTCGCAGGCGATGAAATTCATCGAGCCCCCTGTTACTCGGCTAGGCTGGGGTCGCGGACGACCTCAGCCAGATCAAGGCAGTCGGGGCACACGGTGAAGTCGGGCGCCGTGCGCAGATCGGGCAGGCGGTCGGCCTGGGGGGCGGGCTGGCTGTAGAGCTGGCCCATGGGCTGCCCGCAGCAGTCACACAGCACGCGATCAACGATCAGCACGGCGGCGCCCTCCCGTCAGGCCTTGGCCGGTTCCGGCTGGGCGCCGGTCGGTTTGGCTTGTTGTTGAGTGGCCGGCTGCGGAGCGGGCTTGGTCTGCGGCTTGGGGTTCACCGCTTCGATGTGCAGGGCGAGATTCTTGCCCTTGTTCTGGCCGCCGCGAGCGACGTCGAAGGTGATGCGTACCAGCTCCAGCGGAGCGAACTGGGCGCCGGCTGCAAACACTTCGTCGGCGGCGTCTTCGGCGATGGCCATGCCGATGATGGACAGGCCGTGTTCGGTCTTGCCGTCCGGTTCGTCACCGTAGAAGACCTTGGCGTATTTGGTGTCTTCAACCTGAGTCATCTGAGTGCCCAGGAATGCAACTTCCATAGTCGAACGTGCCATTTGTGTTTCCTCGCTTAGTTGCTCGTGATTGCGCGGGTTTTGCCTTTCAGCAGGCCGAGCGATCCCGCACGGGCAAACTTTCGTTTTTGCCCGAGGGTGGCTCTCGACTTGCCGGGGTTTCAGTTGCCGCTGTCGCAGCTTGTTAGTTCGTTAACACCAAGGGCCTCGGCCCTTGTCATCCCGTTTCGCCACCGTCGCCCGCGACTGGCGGGAAGTCCGCTGGCTGGTCTGGTAGACCGAGCTGGCCAGTCACGGACGCCGGAGGCGATGCGGATTCAGGCGGAGCCCTGCAGGACTCGGCCACGTTGCCGATGGCGATTTCGAAGGCGTTGCCGATGGCCTGGATGCTTTCCTGCAGGCCAACCAGGGTCACGACCGTGGCGGCGATGGCGCCGAAGAGGAACGGGGTGATCCAGTGCCAGAGCAGGGCGACCAGATAGCGGCCGAGGTTGAAGGAGACGGTCATGCGCTCACTCCTAGAACGGAAACTCGTCCGTTGGTACCGAGGTGGAGTTTTGATAGGCAACGCTCCAGAACGCTGGCGGTCGGCGCGGAGGCTTGTGTTTCGCGCAGATGGAAGCCGGCTTCACTCGCCAACGCCCGGTCAATAAATCCCTTGAGAGGTGCACGGGGCGGCACTCGGTGCAGGGTGTGGACGGGCAGGCTACGGGGCGAGCCATCGCGCGAAGGGACCAGCACACAGAGCAGTCGCAGTTCGCGGGGTGCGGCTGGTGCTGGTAGCGGGAGAGGTTCATAGGTCATGCCCTCACCTGGGAGGCTGGAGGCTTCGTAGATCATGCCGTCCACTCCTGTTCCAGCAGCCAGGAGCGGAGCAGGGCGCTGTTGACCATGCGGCGCTTGCCTAGCTTTACGGTGGGGAGAACGCCTTTCATTGCCCAGGCACGCGCGGTGCCGTAGGTCAGGCCGTTGCGTTCCGCCCAGGATTCGACGGTTTCCACATCCTGTTGCGGGCCTATCAGCTTTGAAGGTTCCAGCTCTTCCAGTTCCATGCTCGTTCCGTCACTATTCGTTTCAATGCCAGTTATTCAGCATTGCGTTATCCAAAATGGATCGTGTTGAAACGGATAATGCCATTGTTGATCCGTATTGGATATATCAACTATAGATCAAGTGGCTATGATTAAAGAGCGCGTTATAACTATTTTGAAAAGCTCCGGGATTCGGCTCCCTGAGCTGGAGGAGCGCACTGGCATCAGTCGCTACACCTGGAACAACCTGAAGAACACCGCAAGAAAACGTGAAATCAAGGCTGAGGAGATCGAAGCTATCGTTAAGCTCTTTCCTCAGTACGCCTTGTGGGTGGTAAGTGGAAAAGTAGCTCCAGAGGCAGGGCAAACAAGCCCTGAATACGACCAAGCCAATTCAAAATTGCCCAGTCAAAACGCGGGATAGCGATCACAACGGAAGTAGCAAAACGCTGGTACTCCTGCAAAAAATAGGGCTAGAAATATTGGGTGACTTGTATTTTGGTGTGTTTGCGGTAATGCGAAGGCCTCTAAAGCGGATAAGTCATGAATTAACGGCGGGAGAAAAAGAATGGTTGCTCTGGACGAGTCCTTTGTTGAGCGGATGAAAGTAGATACAGCCAGTGCGGTAGTAGAGTTGTGCGTGGAAACTCTCCGGGCGGTTGAAAGGGCCTCAAAATGGACTGCAAATGATTATAAGATCTTGGTCGATGTGTATATGTTTTTGAGTGCGGCTAAAGAAGCAGGCATTCTGCTGCCGGGAAGCCCTGAGGTGGATGTTTTGGATGTAACAGATCGCAATGGTTTGTGTAGTAGGGTGCAAGTGTGGCTGAATGAGTTGTATTCTTTTTATAAGGGTATTCTAGATCTAGGCATGCTTGATTCTAGCAGGAATCACTTTAGGAGTATGTTTGGAAGCGTATTTTCTTATGAGTTTTCTCAGGGGGATGTAGATAGAGTACAGTTTCTGATAAATGAACTTCGTGAGAAAATTTCTGTAGCCAATTTGAATGAGGGGCATAAGCAGCGTCTACTTGTTCGGCTAGAAAAGTTGCAGTCTGAATTGCATAAGAAAATTTCCGACCTTGATCGCTTTTGGGGGCTGGTTGGTGATGCAGGTGTTGTCATGGGGAAGCTGGGGAATGATGCCAAGCCTATAGTTGATAGAATCAAAGAGGTGGCTGATATTGTCTGGAGAACTCAAAGCCGAGCAGAAGAGCTACCTAGTGGCTCTGAATTTCCTCGACTGGAAGATAAGGGCGGAGAATAGTTTCTGCTGTAAAATCGCAACTTGCATGGAGGCAAAATGAGAAGTGACTGGGACGACGCACCAGACTATCTACGCAATAAGAAGAAGCCCGACCCATGGCGAATGGTGGCCATCCTGGGAGTGGGTTCGGCGATTACCTGGACTGTGATTGCGCTGTTTGCCAAGCCAATCGTGATCAATGTTGACCAACTCAAACAGGCGATCCACGTAGACGGTAAACCCCTGTTCAGCCATCAACCGGCGCCACAGCCCTATAGCGAGCTGGAGCCGCCTCCAAGCTTGCCGTCTGTTCCAGTTGATACACCACCACAGCGCATCCAGCACCACCAGCCAAGCCAAGCCGATATTGAGTGGGCGGAAAAGAGTAAGGCAATGGCAATTGCGCGTGCTCAAAACGACTTCAGCGATAATAACTATAAGCCCAAGCCGCCGGCTAACACCTACAGCCCGCCGAGCTATCAGCAGCAGTCATCCAGCCAGACACAAACTCGACGCATCGAACGTGAGCAAGACGGCCACTGGATCGATAAGTGGAGCGGCGGTGCCCGGTACTATGCCGAGTGGGAAATCGTTAATAACTACATTGACGACACCAGCGTATGTGCAAACCACCGGCGAGGCTCTATAGACTTTCGAGAATGCCGCAAAGGCGCGAAACAGTTCTTTAAAGAACAGTGCAAAGGCTGGGATGAGCGCTACCAGAGCGACCGCAAACCTTGGAGTGATCGGATGAAACAGCGCTACTGTTCCGCCGCAAGTAGCTTTAATCCAATGGGGTGAGTTTTAATGGTGGTGTTGATGGGCGGTGCTCATAGTCGTAGGCCGTTAAAGGAAGAAATAAAGCAAGCGTAGCTGTCTGCGTTGTTTAACGCCTCTTCTTTGGTTAGTCCGGGTTGGCGATAGTTGCCGGCGTTGTCTGTGTATCCTCGTTCAGAGTGATCTTTCGTGTCCGCGTATAAATGTGAAGCCTCATGAATAAGGTATCTAATCGCTTGGTGTGCTTGATTGAATTGGCTGCGTGCTAAATTTATGACGTTTGGGTTGTTTTTGTTTACGTAATTATAGAACGCTATGTTTACTGTTATGTTTTCGTGCTTTAGTGCGCGCTTAGTTGTTTTCAGTATCTGAATTATTTCTGCTGGTATTTCTGTGTTGTCGTTACCTAGTAGAAAGTAATGATTTAGCCATTTTCTTTGCTCTTCATTAATTGAATTGTCTTTTAGAGACTTTATGGCGTTCCTTAAGTGTTGAATGCTTTGGGTGCATGCAGTCTGCGCCATCGTTAGCTTGTCTGGTATGTTTGCACCTGTGACGTTGGTGATAGGCATATCGAGTCCTTGATTCTGCGGGTTGGCAACCGTGAGGCATCACGAAATTCATGAATGATCAACCATAGTTCAGATGTCGAAAAAGTGTCGAAATCACTGTGCCGAATTGAGCCGAAACGAGCAGGCGAGGGGGCCTGAAAGCCCCGTATCAAGCGGGTTTGGCACGTACTGACACGCTACCGAAACGGGTTCGAATCTCTTCTTCACCGCCACTTTCAAAAAGCCCAGCCTTGCGCTGGGCTTTTTCGTTTTCGCCTGGCCGATCTGCACGGCGCCTGCGCTCGGCAGGCACCGCTCGCTAGTGGCTTCGGGCGTGCTGGCCTGCGCATCGCGAGCGCTCCCGAGGCCGGTCAAGTCCAGGGCGCCGCAGTCTCTCTATTTCCAGTACTTCGCCGTCTATCCGCGTGCCAGAGTGGTGCGTGTGACTCGGGGCAATTTGTATGGTTTGTAAATACGCTTAACTGGCAAATAACAGTAAATATCATGAACTGCGATTCCGGCTGGCGGCAGCGGAGCGCTGTCGAGGTTCCCGGCGTTCGTGGCATCTGCTGAGCGGTCCTTTCGTTTTTGCGGAGAGATACGCCCAGGCAGCCGTGCTTCAAGCTCAGCTCGTTGACTCTGGCCATGCTGATGGCCGGCGTCGGTTATGAGTTGGCCGCGGATGCGCCCGTCGTGCTGGCTCTCTATCTGGCGGACATCTGAGCGGCCGGATGCGATCCATTGGCAATAACCATGGTGACTATCGAAAGCACTGATTTCCGCGCAGGCGGCCAGGCGCCTAAGGTGGACTCAACACAGATTCAGTTGGAGGTCGTTATGTCCCGTATCGATGTGGTGTCCCTGGTCGGCAGCGCCGTACCCGCCGAACTCAGGTCCGACGGCCATATGGCGTGCTGGCTGCTGATGGTCGACGGCCAGCCCAAGGCCGGCCCCTTCGCATCGCGCGAGGCCGCGCTGGCCTGCCAGGCGGTGTGGCTGCTGAGCACCGCCGCGCGCGACGAGGGCGCCGC
>NZ_AVOF01000417.1:0-2462 GCF_000465935.2 Pseudomonas sp. EGD-AK9 | reverse complement strand
GGCCGCCTCGACCGCGCGGCGCTCGCGCAGCGCCACCTTGTGGCGCAGGGTCTCGACGTACTCGTTGAACTCGTCGATCAGGCTGTCGAACAGCGCCAGATCGCCGCTGAAACCATGGATCACCCGTTCGACCACCCACTGCATCTTCGCCAGCAGGCCGCGTTCGTCGCCTTCGTTGCCGTAGAGCACGCCGGCCTGGGCCATGGCGTTGAGCAGGCGGCGCGCCGGGTGGTGGTGCTGAGTGAACAGCGCCTTGTCCTGCAGGGCGATCTTCAGGTAGGGCGTGTGCAGGTGCGACAGCGCGGTCTTGCAGCTGTCCGGCAGATTCTCGTCGTCGAGGATGAAGTCGAACAGCATGCCCACCAGGTCGATCACGCCGGCTTCCTGGTCGGACACCTTGCTGTCGCCGGGCAGGCTGCTGTGCGTCTCCAGTTGCTGCTGCAGGTCGGCCTTGAGCCCTTCCACCTGCTGCGGTCGCTGCAGGCGCTGGGCCAGGTCGTGGGCCGACTGCTGCTGCATGCGGTTGAGCGCGGCGAGCAGCTCGTTGGCGCTGTAGGTGCGTCTGGCGCCGCGCGGCGAGAAGCTGACGATACTGCGCGTGCCGCCCAGCAGCGGTTCGTCCGGATGGCTCTGGCGGTGCTCGCCGAGCAGGCTGGACAGGCCGCTGAACAGTGCCATGGGGTCGCTCGGCGGCGGCGCGCTGAGGTCCAGGTCGAGCAGCGCCGGTTCGGCGTGCGGGGCGCCGGGCTGGCCCTGGGCGGGCACCTGGTGTTCGGGGGCTGCTTCGGCCTTGTTCCGCACCGGGCGGCTGACGCTGGGGGTGAGCTGGGCGCTGTACTTGAGGTTGGGCAGCACGCCAGCGTCGATCAGACGCTGGTTGAGCGCCTCGTAGAGTGCGTCCAGGCCCTGCATCACATGGCGATCGAAGAGCATGTAGAGGATGGTCTTGATTCGTAGCGGGAAGGAGCAGGGCGCCAGGGCTTCGCGGAAGGCCTGGGCGATGGCCTGTGGGCCGAAGGGGTTGCTGTCCTCGCCGAGCTTCTGGCCGTTGTTGAGCAGCGCCAGGCGCTGCTCCAGGGCGAACAGCGGCTGGGTGCAGCGCGCCTTGACCCGGCTGACCATGTTGGTCACCTGCAGGCTTTCCTCGTAGTCCTCGTTCTGCACCAGGGCCAGTTGCTCGGGGTCGAGCTCGGCCGGTGCCTGGTTCTGCAGCTTGCCTTCGAGGAAATCGGAGAAATTGTGCGCGATCTTCTGGTGGTAGCTGCGTTCGATCTGCGGCCGCTGGCGGCGAATCTCGCGCATGCTGTCGAAGAACAGGGTCTGCACCTTGTTGTTCTCGGCCTTCTCCGCGCACTCGAACAGGGTGTCGTCGACCTGGCCGAACACGCCGCTCAGGTGCTCCGCCAGGCGATTCATCACCAGCTTGCGGCAGCTCTGCACCAGCTCGCCGAAGCGCGGCTGGATGCCGCGGCTGGCGAGCTTCGCCACGCTGGGCTTGATCGGAGGCGTGTCCTGGTTGCTCATGGACTGTCCTGGCTGGAGTCGTCGGCTGGCGCGTCCTGCGTCGGGCCGCAGTTCGATGAAACATATAGTAGTCCATCGCCGCGCTGCAAAGCATTGTCGTAAAAGCAGTTTGCAGGGGTTGACAGGGAAGTTTTGCGACGTAAAATGGCGCGCCTCTGAAGCGGGAAAGCGAATAGCCGAAACGCCGAAGAGATGGAATACCGAAGTTCCGCGATAGCTCAGTCGGTAGAGCAAATGACTGTTAATCATTGGGTCCCTGGTTCGAGTCCAGGTCGCGGAGCCAAATTCCAGACGGGGTATAGCGCAGTCCGGTAGCGCGCTTGCTTTGGGAGCAAGATGTCGGGAGTTCGAATCCCCCTACCCCGACCATATTTGGGTCGTTAGCTCAGTTGGTAGAGCAGTTGGCTTTTAACCAATTGGTCGTAGGTTCGAATCCTACACGACCCACCATATAGAACGACGAAGCCCGCCTTGTGCGGGCTTCGTCGTTTCTGCGTGTCGGCTTTTGCAGCGGGGCATTCTCGCCGCTGAATACCTGCCCCGGATTTCATCCGGGCTGCGTGCTGGTCTCCCCTCTCCCGGCGGGAGAGGGGCATCGGAAGGCCGCATGGCGGCTGCTTTCAGTGCAGCTTCAGGCGCGGCTCGGTGCTGCGGCCGATGCGGTCGCTGAGCATCAGCAGCAGGGTGCGCAGCGGGCCGTACAGGGCCATCTGGTGCATGCGGTAGAGCGACACGTAGAACACCCGCGCCAGCCAGCCTTCCAGCATCACGCTGCCGGTCAGGTTGCCCATCAGGTTGCCCACCGCGGAGAAGCTCGACAGCGAGATCAGTGAGCCGTAGTCGCGGTAGCGGTACTCCGGCAGCGGCTGGCCGCTGATCTTCAGGCGCAGCGACTTGGCCAGCAGCGAGGCCTGCTGGTGCGCGGCCTGGGCGCGCGG
>NZ_AVOF01000415.1:0-2517 GCF_000465935.2 Pseudomonas sp. EGD-AK9 | reverse complement strand
TGGCCATCCAGCTCGGCGCACAGGAGCAGCTGCGGCGCCTGCCGCGCACGCGCCTGCTGGACCTGCTGGAACGCTATCGCGGCTGCCTGGAACAGGCCGCCGCGCTCTATCAGGGCCAGCTGCACACGCTCAAGGACGGCAGCAGCCTGATGCTGTTCCACGAACAGGAATGCGGCGAGGACTACCTGACCCACGCCATCTGCTGCGGCGAGTTGATGCGCGCCCTCGGCCACGCCCTGCAGATCGAGGTGGCCGACAGCGGCATCACCCTGCAACTGCAGCTGGGCCTGACCCTGGGCAGCGACCTGGACGGCCTCGGTCAGGCCGAGCTGCTGCTCAGCGACAGCGCCCTGGACGCCCTGGCGCTGTCGCAGCACAGCCGCAATCTGCTGCTGGTGGAACAGCGGGTGGCGCAGGATGGCCTGGCGCGTCAGCGCGCACGCATCCGCCCGATCGCCAGCCCGGAAGGCGCCAGCTGTGTCGAGCGCCTGCTCGACCCCTACCCGGCGCTGCTGGAACGCCAGCTGACGCGCATGCACGAAAGCCGGGCGCACTGACGCCCGGTCACGGCTCAGGCCTGGTGCGCACGGCGCCCGCCTAGGACACGCCGAGCAGCGCACGCCGCGGCGGCGTTGGCGCGCCACAGCGCTGCAGCCAATCCTTCCAGCGAATCCGCTCGTCACGCACCAGCCAGCCGTCCTGCTCGGCGAAACTCTCCGACAGCCACAGGCCGCGGGTGCTGGCCGGCCGCAGTTCGCCCTTGCTCAGGGTGAACAGCTCGCCGCTGGGCAGGCCCTGCTGCAAGGCCAGCAGATAGAGGTCCGGCCGGCGCCGCTCCAGGCGCGCGACCAGGCGTCCATCCTCCAGGCATTCGTCGACATGGAACAGGCTCAATTGGCGCACGTCGCGCGGCAGCTCCAGGCTCAGGTCGTAGACCAGCTGCAGCGAGGCGGTGGGCAGGTGCACGTAGGCACGCGGGCGCTCCAGCAGGGTCAGGTTGCCGCACTGCACCGGGCGCGCCGCGCCGGACAGCGGGCTGAGGCGGAAGTGGCTGGCCTCGCGGTAGCGCAGGGCGCCCTGGTAGGGCGTCGGCAGCCAGGTATCGCCGAAGCGCCCGGCCAGCCAGCCGTCGGCCGTCTCCAGCAGGCACTCCTCGGCCACTTCCTGGATGGCGGTGAGCAGCGGCAGGTTCAGTTCGTGGGCCGGCACATAGCCGGAAATCAGCTTGAGCACCGTGTCGCCGCGATCCGGACGGCGCTGGCGTACCAGCAGCCAGTAGTCGCGGCCGTGCAGGCGCAGGGTCAGGCGCACCGAGACGCCGAGGTTGGCCAGCTCCGCGGCGAAGCGCCAGCTGTCCGCCACCTGCAGCGGCCGGCGCCGCTCGAGCATCTGACGGAAGTTCAGCGGCTGGCCCAGGCTCTGGTAACTCAGGCCCTCGGGCCCGGCCTCGACGAACAGCGGCAGGGTCTTGAAGGTGCTCGGGTCCTTGCGGATCAGCGTACGCGGCATCTCGACTCCTCGTTCCTGCTGGGCGTGCAGCCGGCGCGGCAGACAGCCTGCCCGGCGGACGCAGGGTGGTCAGGGTGAAGCGCAACAATGGCTCAAGGCGGCTCCGAGCGACAACCCACCACCGGTAAGCGCAGGTTTCAGCAGATGTCCTGGATCACCGCCGCCGCCGTGGCCACGTTGGCCGCCAGGTGCGCGGGGTTGATGGTGCCGACGATGGCACTGCTGACGCCGGGGTGATCGAAGATCAGTTCGAAGCTGGCGCGCAGCGGATCGACGCCGGCGCCCAGGCAGGCATGCCCGCTGGCCAGGGCCTTCTTGATCAGGATGCCCTTGGCGTGACTGGCAGCGTAGTCCAGGACCGGCTTTTCGCCCTGTTCGTTGAGGTTGTAGGTGACCATCGCACAGTCGCCCTGCTGCAGCGCCAGCAGACCACCCTCGACGGTCTTGCCGGACAGGCCGTAGGCGAGGATCTTGCCCTCGCGCTTGAGCGCCGCCAGGGTCTCGTACACGCCGCTATCGCGCAGCACCGCCAGGTCGTTGCCGTCGGAGTGCACCAGCAGCAGGTCGATGCGGTCGGTCTCCAGGCGCTTGAGGCTGCGCTCCACCGACAGGCGGGTATGCGCCGGGGAGAAGTCGAAGCGCGACTGGCCGTCGTCGAACTCCTCGCCGGTCTTGCTGACGATCACCCAGGCGTCGCGCTGGCCGCGCAGCAGCGGGCCGAGGCGCTGCTCGCTGAGGCCGTAGGCCGGCGCAGTGTCGATCAGGTTGATGCCCAGCTCGCGGGCCTGGCGGATCAGCGCGGCGGCCTGGGCATCGTCGGGGATGCGGAAGCCGCTGGGGTACTTCACCCCCTGGTCGCGGCCGAGCTTGACCGTGCCCAGGCCCAGCGGTGAAACCAGCAGGCCGGTGGAGCCCAGCGGGCGGTGCAGATCGTGCAGGGTGCTCTTCATGGCAACAGCGCCTCCCATACCGGCTGCGCCACGTCCGGGCGCGGCAGCGCCGGCAAGG
>NZ_AVOF01000414.1:0-2526 GCF_000465935.2 Pseudomonas sp. EGD-AK9 | reverse complement strand
GCCTGCAGCGGGTGGCTGTCGGTGAAGGCGTCGATGCGCCGGTGCAGGCGGATGGCCGCCTCGATTTCCGCCGGCCACTGCCCGCCCAGCGGCCCCTTGACGAAATCGCCGTAGAGGCTGCCAAGCAGTTGCGGCGGGGCAGCGCCGCCGAGGTGCAGGTGGGCCAGGTAGTTCATGCGCCGAGCTTAACCGGCCGCCTCGCAGAATCGAAGCCGTCGATAACGGCTATCGGCACAAACGATCTGTATATCGCCACAGACCGATATAAGGTTCGTCCCATGCCGATACAGCGAACCCACACCATGGACCTCGACGCCATCATCAAAGCCCTCGCCCACCCGGTGCGGCGCGACATCCTGCACTGGCTGAAGGAGCCCGAGCGCCACTTCGCCGACCAGGAGCATCCGCTCGAGATCGGCGTGTGCGCCGGCAAGATCAACCAGCGCTGCGGGCTGTCGCAGTCCACCGTGTCGGCGCACCTGGCCACCCTGCAGCGCGCCGGTCTGGTGAGCAGCCGCAAGGTTGGCCAGTGGCACTTCTTCAAGCGCAACGAGGCGACCATCCAGGCCTTCGTCGAACGCCTCGGCCAGCAACTCTGAACATCCTTTTCCCAATCGCTCCCCTCGGAGGATTCACCATGCCCACGCTCTTCGACCCGATCCAGATCGGCGACCTCGCCCTGAACAACCGCATCATCATGGCGCCGCTGACCCGCACCCGCGCCGACGAAGGCCGCGTGCCCAACGCGCTGATGGCCGAGTACTACGTACAGCGCGCCTCGGCCGGGCTGATCATCAGCGAGGCCACCGCGGTCACGCCGATGGGCGTCGGCTACCCGGACACCCCCGGCATCTGGTCGGAGGCGCAGATCCGCGGCTGGAGCAACGTGACCAAGGCGGTGCACGCCAACGGCGGCAAGATCGTCCTGCAGCTGTGGCACGTCGGGCGCATCTCCGACCCGATCTACCTGAACGGCGAGCTGCCGGTGGCGCCGAGCGCGATCAAGCCGGCCGGCCACGTCAGCCTGGTGCGCCCGATCAAGGAGTTCGTCACCCCGCGCGCGCTGGAAACCGAGGAAATCGCCGATATCGTCGAGGCCTACCGCCAGGGCGCGGAGAACGCCAAGGCCGCCGGTTTCGACGGCGTGGAGATCCACGGCGCCAACGGCTACCTGCTCGACCAGTTCCTGCAGAGCAGCACCAACCAGCGCACCGACCGCTACGGCGGCAGCCTGGAGAACCGCGCGCGTCTGCTGCTGGAAGTCACCGATGCCGCCATCGAGGTGTGGGGTGCCGGCCGCGTCGGCGTGCACCTGGCGCCGCGTGCCGACGCCCACGACATGGGCGATGCCAACCGCGCCGAGACCTTCACCTACGTCGCCCGCGAGCTGGGCAAGCGCGGCATCGCCTTTATCTGCGCACGCGAGCAGGAAGCCGACGACAGCCTGTCGCCGAGCCTGAAGGAAGCCTTCGGCGGCGTCTTCATCGCCAACGAGCGTTTCACCAAGGATCAGGCCAATGCCTGGCTGGCCGAGGGCAAGGCCGATGCGGTGGCCTTCGGCATCCCCTTTATTGCCAACCCGGACCTGCCGGCCCGCCTGCTGCAGGACGCGCCGCTCAACGAACCGCAGCCGCAGACCTTCTACAGCGCCGGTCCGGTGGGCTACATCGACTATCCGCGGCTGTAAGCCCGGCAACGAAACGCGCCGCTGAGGCGTCCCCATGACACCCACAGCGCCTGTGGGAGGGGCTTCAGCCGCGAGCGTAAACGCACAAGCCCCGCATTGCGGGGCTTGTGCGTTTACCGCGGCGCCTCAGCGCGCGTCGAGCTGCTGCTGCAGGTTGATCACCTGGCTCTGCAGGGTGTTGATGTTGCGCGTCATCTGCGCGCGAAAGGCGTCGAACTCGGCGGTGTTGGGGCCGGCGCTGGCGGCCGGGCGGCTGTCCAGCTCGCTGCGCAGCACCAGCAGGTCCTGTTCCAGGCGCTGGATGGCCTGGACCGGGTTGCCCTGCTGCTTCAGCGTGTCGATCTCGCCGCTCAGACTCTTGATCCGGCCATCGAGCTTGGCCAGTTCGGCCTGCGCCGCCTTGGCCTCGCCCTGCGCGCTCTTCAGCGCGGCCTGCTCGCTGCTCAGCGCCTGCAGGCGCTTGTCGAAGGCGGCGCTGGCGCCGAGGCCGCTTTTCAGCTCGCTGCCCAGCTGCTCGAGGCGCTTGTCCAGCGCGGCCTGCGCGCTGGCGGCCTGTTGCTGCTGCTTGCCCAGCTCGGCGAGGCGATTCTCCAGCTGCTTGACCTGCAGCTTGAGCGCCTCACTGCCGCTGGTGACGTTCGATTCGGTGGCCACCACCTTGCCGGAGATGTCCTGGATGCGCCCGGCGGCCTCCTCGCTGATGCGCGCGAAGCTTTCCTGGGTCGCCACCAGGCGCTGCTCCATCAGGCCGATCTGCTGCAGGCTCCACCAGCCGAGGCCGCCCAGGGCGATGCTCAGCGCGCCCACCAGCGCCCACAGCGGGCCGGTGCTGGCGCCTT
>NZ_AVOF01000413.1:0-2528 GCF_000465935.2 Pseudomonas sp. EGD-AK9 | reverse complement strand
CACCCGGAATTTCGACGCCCTGGTCGAGATGATCGCGTCGGCCGAGGGCGACGTCATCATCGACAACGGGGCCAGCTCGTTCGTGCCGCTGTCGCACTACCTCATCAGCAACCAGGTGCCGGCGCTGCTCCAGGACATGGGCCACGAACTCGTGGTGCATACGGTCGTCACCGGCGGCCAGGCCCTGGTGGACACGGTGAGCGGCTTCGCCCAGCTCGCCAGCCAGTTCCCGGCCGAATGCCTGTTCGTGGTCTGGCTGAACCCGTATTGGGGGCCAATCGAGCACGAGGGCAAGGGGTTCGAGCAGTTGAAGGCGTACACGACCAACAAGGGCCGTGTGTCCGCCATCATCCAGATTCCGGCGCTGAAAGAGGAAACCTACGGCCGCGACTTCGCCGAAATGCTCCAGGATCGGCGCACCTTCGATGAGGCCCTGGCCGATTCGGCGCTCACGATCATGACGCGGCAGCGGCTCAAGATCGTGAAAACCCAGCTCTTCGCCCAGCTCGAAAACGCGGCGGTGCTCTGATGGCGGCCGACGACAAGATCGAGGAGCTGATACGGGAGATCGCGGCCAAGCACGGCATCGCCGTGGGCCGCGACGATCCGATCTTGATCCTCCAGACCATCAACATGAAGCTGATGCAGGACAGCGCATCGGCCCAGCAGGAAATCTTGGACGCCTTCAAGTCGGAACTGGAGTCCATCGCCCACCGATGGGGTGATGACGCCAAGGGAAAGGCGGAAAGGACGCTCAACGCGGCGTTGGCGGCCAGCAAGGACGCCATGACGCGGGGAATGCAGGAGGGCGCGAAGGCGGCCGCCGAGGCCGTGCGGCGTGAGGTTGAGGCGGTGACGGCGCAGCTCGTCGCGCCGATCCGCGAGGCGCGGCGCGTCGCCATGATGAACATGGTCGCGGCCGGCATGGCGGTCGTGGCCGCCGGCCTGGCCCTGTGGGCCTCGCTGTAGATGGCGATGCGGGATCTCATCGTCAGAACTGGCGATGGTCGACCGCGCCGGCGGCATCGCCAGGTTCGGCGATGCTGGCCAGCTCCCGGCATCGTCGCTTGTGACGATGCTGCAGGATGATTCCACCAGGCCCTCGGCGGGCCTCCCTCGCCAGAAATGGCGATGCTCGAGAAAAAAGCCCGGCGACCGCCGGGCTTCGTTTTTATGCGGGCCTGGCTGACAGGCCCAAGGACTGCGATCTCCCTGGCCGCTCCTGGGCCTGGGATTGCTTGCGCTCCTGCTCCTGCTTGCGCATCAGCAGCTCATGCCGGCGGGCGGCCTCGCGCATGGCATCCCAATCGGAAGCCAGCTCGGGGTTCTCGGCGCGCATCTTGCGCGTCGCCAGCTCTTCGATCTTCGGCGAGTGCAGGCCCATGCCTTCCTTGATCTCGCGGACGGCCTCCAGGCGCGCGTGAAGCGTCTGCAAGCGGGCCTGCTGCTGCGCCTGCTGGTTCTGCCAGGCTCGCTTAGAGCCGGGCAAGGAAAGCCGGCCAGGCGCGGACGCCTGGGTCTGCTGCAAACGGGCCTGCTGCCGGTCGATCAGGTTTTCTAGCCTGTCCTCGATGTGCTCCACCTGGTCGTGCTTGGCCTGCACGTAGAGCGCCAGGGTTTCGGGGTAGGACTGCTCGACCGGGGCCGCCTCTAGGGTGGCCTGCTGCTCGATCTCGGCCGCCTGGGCGGCCTCCAGCAAGTCGGCTCCGGTGTCCTCGCGCGAAGCGCCGAAGGCGGCACCGCCGAGGGTGGCCGGCGCGCTGACGCGGGCCGGCTTGGTGGCGCGGCTCTCGGTGCCGCTGCCGGGGATGGTGAGTCGTTTCAAGGGCGTGCCTCCTTTTTAGCCGCTAAAGCTACATGGAGCGCCCCCGCGTCAGTTTCGGGGCCTCTGCGGCGACTGCCGCCTTGCCCTGGGCGTTGTAGCTGATGCTCTTTGCGCTCCCAATTTCAGGTACTTTATCGAAATCTGACCGAGCGTGCATGACAAAGTTCTTGCCGATCTGCTGGTACACGTTGGTGGCGTCGGCATGAACGATCACGCCGGCGTGGGTCTGCTTCTTGTCGGCCGCTTGGGCCGTGTACAGGTTGTAGATGCCGGGCTTCAACGCGCCCGCCTTGTCTACTTTCTGATTCGTCCAAGCGCCGTCCTTTTCGGCCTGAACGATGCGTTGACCGTTCATGACCAAGAGGCGTTCTTTCATCGGGCACTCCTATGGTTGCCGTAGTTCTCAAAAGGGTGATGGTGGCCCCATGCAAGCCGCGCTCCAACAAAAAAGCCGACCTCGGCAAAGCGAGGCCGGCTCTTCCCAGCGGCCGGGTTGTGCGTTTTGTCAGGGTTCCAGGGTAATTTTAAGGAAAACCAACCGATTTATCAGGTCTTTTTGCGTCCGCCGCTGGTCGGATCGGCCGCCCGGCCTTGCGCCATGACGGTTTCCAGGGCCTCCAGCCGGCCGCGAAGCCCGGCCGCTTCCTCGCGGGCCTGGGCAGCGTCGCGCTTCGCCTGGTCGCGCTCGCCCTGGGCGGCGGTC
>NZ_AVOF01000412.1:0-2532 GCF_000465935.2 Pseudomonas sp. EGD-AK9 | reverse complement strand
TCGCGGGCGCGCAGGGCGGCCAGGGCGTCGGCGCCGCCGTGCTGCGCCTCCTTCTTGAGCCAGTCGGCCCACGTGCGCCGGCTGTGCTCGGCGTAGAGGGCCGTGCGCTCCTGCTGGAACTGCTTGTTGATCGCCTGGAGTTCGCTGCGCAGGGCCTTGCTCGCCTGGGCGTACAGCAGCTTCTTGTTCGCGCGGCCCTCGCCGACCACCTTAATCGTGGCGCGGCGCAGGCGGTTCGACCTCTTGGCCGCCTCGATCAGCCGATCCTTGCGATGCCGGGCGCGCTCCAGGGCCTGGGCGCGCGCCGTGGTCAAGCTCTGCTGCTCGGCCTTGTACTTCGCGTACAGCTCCACGGTGTTGACGCGAAGGCGGATGGGGTCTTTGCGGTACTGCCGCTTCGCGGTGGTTTGCGCCTGCCGTTCGGGCGAAGCCTCGAACGGGCCAAGCCGCGCCTCCAGGCTCGGCTTGGAAAGGTCGCGGGCTACTGTGCTCGCCTTCACCATCGTTCCGTCGCCGGCCTCGAACACGAGGCCATTGGCGCGGACGCGCAGCTCCATTCCGTTGTCCCGCATGACCTGGTGCAGTTCCTGCCAGGACTGCGCGCCCTTGATCTCGTCCAGGCACTCGCGCTTGATCCAGCCGACCAGGCTTTCAACGCCGGCATGCCGCTCCATGTCGGCGGCCCGGCCCTCCGCGCCGCGCTTGCGCGGCTCGTGGTTGTCGCGCTCCAGGCCGTAGTCGCGCTCCAGGGCCGTGCAGAGTTCCGCCAGCGCCCGGTGCGGGTAGTACGGCTCGTGCATCGTGTGCCGCGTCGGGTGAATCTTGTTGATGGCGATGTGGATGTGCAGGTTGTCGGTGTCGTTGTGGACGGCACTGATTCGCTGATGCTCGCCATAACCCAGCCCGACGCAGATGCGTTCCTCAATCGCGCGCAAGGTGTCGGCGCTGGGCTGCTCGCCGGCCCGGAAGCTGACGATCAGGTGGTAGGTCTTGTCGCCCTTCGCGCGGGTGTTCGTGTGCTGGGTCGCCAGCACCTCCGTGATGGCGTCCTGGATGGAACCGGCTTCGCAGTTCGTCGCCTGCACGTGGCCCAGCCGGTGGTCTTTGCTTTGGGCGTCGGTGATGTAGTTCGCCAGGCCCGCGAAGTCGCTCTTGCCAAGCGAGCGCATCGGCACGTGCTTGGCGATCATGGCCGCCCCTCCGGCTTTTTAGCCGCTAAAGAAGTCAAGGCTCGGCCCTCGGCTGAACCACGGCCTTCATGATCCGGCTCATTTCGTCCTGGGTGGCCTCGATCCGGCCCAGCAGGGCCAGGATGGTCGCCTCGCCGAACTGGAGCGTTCGCACGTCATCGGTCAGCCAGAGCTTGAGCAGGCCGCCAAGGCGGCCAAGGTCGCCGTTGACGCGCACCAGCTCGCGCACGTGCTGGTAGTCCATGACGCCCTTGATCTGGTAGCCCTGGCCCACGTCGCGCAGATAGCGCGCCACGCTGACGCCCGCCCTCTTGGCGTTCGCCTCGATCTCGTCTTTCTCTTCGGGGAACACCGGCACCCGCAGGTGCTGCCGCCGCCGGCGGCCGTGTTCCTTTTCGTCGTTCTCCATGCCTCGCCTCGTCTCTCATGCCGGCGGTAGCCGGCTGCCTCGCAGAGCAGGATGACCCGTTGAGCGCCCCCGGCGCGAATAAGGGACAGTGAAGATAGATAACCGGCTCGCCGGTTAGCTAACTTCACACATCCTGCCCGCCTTACGGCGTTAATAACACCAAGGAAAGTCTACACCAGCCATTACGATTTATCCGCAACTATCGCGCTATCAGGCCGCAAAAGCAGCAACGGATATAGCGAAAACCGCCACAATGGCCCATAATGCCGCTATCGAAGCGTGCCAATGCACGCCGATAGCGGACTTTTTGCGTTGCCGTAGCGCCGCTTAGTAGCGTTACATTTGCGATGAGAGGATTAGATGGACGAACACGATGCCAAAGACCTACCCCGAAGAGCTGGCTGAATGGGTGAAGGGACGGGAAGCCAAGAAGCCGCGCCAGGACAAGCACGTGGTCGCGTTCCTGGCCGTCAAGAGCGACGTTCAAGCGGCGCTCGATGCGGGCTATGCGATGAAAACGATCTGGGAGCACATGAAGGAAACCGGCCGGCTGCGCTGTCGGTACGAAACCTTCACCCAGCACGTGAAGCGGTACATCAAGGCCGCGCCGGTAGCTTCCCCGCCGCCTCCCGCCACTCCCCCGGACAGCCAGCCCAAGGGCGCGAAGCCCGAGCCGAAGGCCGCCCCGCCGGCCTCGGAATCCAAGAGTGAGCCGCCCAAGATCGGCGGCTTCACGTTTGATGCGACTCCAAAGAAAGAGGATTTACTGTAATGGCGAAAATTCACATGGTTCTGCAAGGCAAGGGCGGCGTCGGCAAGTCGATGATCGCGGCCACCATCGCGCAGTACAAAGCCGGCAAGGGACAGAAGCCGCTTTGCATCGACACCGATCCGGTGAACGCGACGTTCGAGGGCTACAAAGCCCTCAACGTG
>NZ_AVOF01000411.1:0-2560 GCF_000465935.2 Pseudomonas sp. EGD-AK9 | reverse complement strand
GTGGTCGGCGGCATCGTCCTGCTGGCCTACCGCCGCTAGCCATGGCTCAGCCGTGCAGCGCCTCGGCCTCGGCGGCCTCGTGCGCCTGACGCAGGCGCTCGCGGCTGTTGGTCAGGTGCAGCCGCATGGCGGCGCGCGCCGCCTCCGAGTCCTGGCGGGCGATGGCCTCGAAGATCTGCTCGTGCTCGCGCGCAAGACGCGCCATGTAGTGCGCCTGGTCGTCGCGCGCCAGGCTGGCGGAATTAACCCGGGTGCGCGGAATGATGCTGGTGCCCAGGTGACTCATGATGTCGGTGAAGTAGCGGTTGCCGGTGGCCTCGGCGATGCGCAGGTGGAACTGGAAATCGGACGACACCGCGTCGCTGGCGTGCGCCGCGCTCTCGCTGATCGCGTCCAGCGCCTCGCGGATGGCCTTCAGTTGCGCCTCGTTGCGGCGCTGCGCGGCCAGGCCGGCGGACTCCACTTCCAGGCTGATGCGAAATTCGAGAATCGCCAGCACGTCGCGCAGGGTGACGATGGTCGCCGGGTCGATGCGAAAGCCACTGGGGCTGGGGGTGTCGAGCACGAAGGTGCCGATGCCGTGGCGGGTTTCCACCAGACCGGCGGCCTGCAGCCGCGACAGCGCCTCGCGCACCACGGTGCGGCTAACGCCCTGCTCCTCCATGATCGCCGACTCGGTGGGCAGCTTCTCGCCGCGCTTGATCGCACCGTCACGAATACGCTGCGACAGCTCGGCCACCAACTCCTGGGCCAGGCTACGGTGCTTGCGGCGGGCGCGGGGTTGGGCGTTGGGGGTTTCCATGGCGGGAGCGCTCTCGGCTGACGGCTAAGCCGCAATCATAGCCCAGCAGTTGTACGATGACACTATGAATTCCCGACAAACAGCGACACCGGAGCGCCAGATGCCGACTACCTTGCTGACCCTGCACGACAGCCTGACCCGCCTGACCCTGGCCCCCGAACTGGGCGCCAGCCTGGTCAACTGGACCCGCTTGAGCGACGACTGGCCGCTGCTGCGCCACAGCGACGAGCAGGCGCTGGCCGCCGCCAACCCGCGGCAGCTGGCCTGCTACCCGCTGGCGCCCTGGTCCAACCGCATCGGCGGCGGCGGCTTCGCCTGCCCCGACGGCTGGCAGGCGCTGGCGGCCAACAGCGCGCACGAGGCGCTGCCGATCCACGGCAGCGCCTGGCAACAAGCCTGGCAACTGGTTGATGCGACATCCGACAGCGCCACCCTGCAACTGGACAGCCTGCAGCCCTTCCCCTACCGCGCGCGCCTGCAGGTGCGGCTGGCGGAGGGGCGCCTGAGCCTGCACCTGCAAGCCACCCACCTCGGCGAGCGGCCGACCTGGTACGGCCTCGGCCTGCATCCCTATCTCACCCGCACCGCGCATACCCGCCTGCAAGCGCAGGCCAGCCGAGTGTGGCTGTGCAACGCCGACAAACTCTCCACTCAACTGGCCGAGTTACCCGCGACCTGGAACTTCGCCGAACTTGCCGCCCTGCCGGCGCAGACGTTGGACAATGCCTTTACTGGCTGGCCGGGCAGCGCGCTTATCGTTCAGCCGGAGGCCGGCTATCAATTGCTCTGCCACGCCGAGGGCGCCGAATTCTTCTTGCTGTATTGCCCACAGGAGCAGAACTTCTTCTGTTTCGAGCCGGTCAGCCATCCGGTCAACGCCCACCACCTGCCGGGGCGCCCGGGCCTGCAACTGCTGGCGCCGGGGCAAAGTTGCCGACTGCAGTTCAGCCTGGAGTACCAGGCGCTCGATAACTGAGCGCTGGACATTCGCCGACACTTCGCGATAATGGCGCGCAAGTTGCCTCTCGCAACTTCATTGATAAAAAGTTACATACACATAAGTAACTGAATAAGAACGGGAAACTTGCAAGCTCTGACACTTTGCAAAGTATTCGCCGGACGAAACCATCAGCAGCACCCTAGATTGATCCCTGACCGCAGCAGTGAAGCGGAGTGCTTCACGCGTCATGCGGGTCGATCGCCAGACCATATAGGTAAACCCAGTGACGAAAGACGAACTGCGCGCCGAACTCGAGCGCCAGGCGCAGCGTTACAAGGATGTATACGGCGGGGAAGTCATCACCTACGCCGCGCAGCCGGACCCCGACCGCAAACCCTGGCGCAAGAAACCCAGCCTGCTCGACCAGGCCTTCGATAAGGAAATCGAAAAGATCGAAAAAGAACGTCAGGACAAGAAAGACGCCGCCAGCGAATAGCGCCAGGCCCTCTGTCGAACTAGCATTTCATCGCCGCTTCGCTATTACCGCGATTGCGCAGGCCGGACATGCCGCCAGGCTTGTCCGGCGCGCCGGTAAAGGGTGGACCAGGCTTCGCCATGTCCACCCTGCCCTCGCCGGCTAGCGTCTCTTGCCGCCCAGCAGCGACCCCATCAGCCCGCGCACCAGCTGCCGCCCGAGCTGGTTGGCCGCCTGGCGCAGCGCCGACTTCATCGCCCCGCCGAGCAGTTCGCCGGCCATCTGCCCCAGCCCCTGATCCGGCGCCGCGGCCTTCTGGCGTCCGCTCGGCTGGGCCGGCGCC
>NZ_AVOF01000410.1:0-2564 GCF_000465935.2 Pseudomonas sp. EGD-AK9 | reverse complement strand
CGTTGAGCGAGCAGGGCAGCAGCTTCCGCGCGCTGCACGACGAGGTGCGCCGGCTGCGCGCCCTGCGTCTGCTGGAGCAGGGCCTGGGTGTGCGCGAGGTGGCGCGGGCCTGCGGGTTCGCCGAGCTGTCGCCCTTCTACCGTGCCTTTCGCCGCTGGCAGGGCGGCACGCCGCGTGGCCTGTATCGCGCCACGGAGCAACTGGCGAGTGAAGAGCGCTCGTAGCTCGTAGGGTGGGTTAGCGACGCTGGAGGTGGATCGACAAACGCCGCGGAACCCACCAGGCGGTAGATCGTATTGCGCCGATGGTGGGTTACGCCGCGTCAAACAGGGCTAATCGACCGGTAAGCGCGACCGGCGGCTAACCCACCCTACGGTTGCTCGGGCCTCGTCAGTCGCTGGTCGGCCCAGTCGCAGAAGCAGCCTACCGCCAGGGTATTGCTGGCGTCGACTGTGCGTCCTGCGGCCAGGGCTTCGAGAATCGGCTCGATAAAGCTGTTGCTCGAGTTGCAGGTCAGGCCTTCGCTGTAGGGGCCGAAGTAGGCCAGCTGGCCCTGGGCGTCCCAGATCGCCACCGCCGGGCTGGCGGGCAGTGCGGCGCTGCCGGGCAGGGCCGCGATCGGCTTGAGCGCGGCCAGTTCGGCCGGCAGGCGGCCCTGGCTGCCTGGCTTCTGCACGGCATGGAACTCGACGCCGCGCGGCGCGTAGCGCGTGACCAGCTCGGCCAGGTGCTGCTGGTTGCCGACGTTGCACGGGCAGGCCGGGTCCCAGAAGTGCACCAGGCGGATCGCCCCGGGGCCGGCCAGTTCGGCCGGCAGGCGCAGCTCGGCGCCGGAAAACAGCGCGGCGCGCTCGTCGAAGGGGCGCAGGTAGCGCGCCTCGAACCACCAGAAGGCCAGCAGCATGCCGCCCAGCCAGACGAGGGCGAGCAGGGTGGCGAGCAGGGTCTTGGGCGAGGGACGAGGCATGGACGGCGGCGGGCGAAAAGGGCGTGTAGCTTGCCACGCCGCGTGCGGCAGCTGAAGATCGAGGTTTAGAGGAATGCCCCGCGGTTCGCGCCGCACTCTAGGGAAGGCCCCATGCCAGAGCCGTTTCACCCCGAACAACTGCGCCCCCTGCTGCGACCCTTGGCCGCAGCGCGCCTGGAGCTGCCGGCGGTGCAGGCCTACCGCAGCTTCTACGGCCTCGACCTGGGCGGCCGCCACGCCGGGCTGGATCATCGCCTCGGCAGCTTCGCCGCCGGCGGCTACCAGATCGCCGTGCAGCTGTGGGCGCCGGCCGAGCCGCGCGGCACCCTGCTGCTGCTGCACGGCTACTACGACCATATGGGCCTGTACCGTCATGTGATCGACTGGGCGTTGGCGCTGAATCTGGCCGTGCTGGCCTGCGACCTGCCCGGCCATGGCCTGTCCAGCGGGGCGCGGGCCAGCATCGGCGACTTCGCCGAGTACCAGCTGGTGCTCGCCGGGCTGTTCGAGCAGGCCGCCGAACTGCAGCTGCCGCAGCCCTGGCATCTATGTGGGCAGAGCACCGGTGGGGCGATCCTGCTGGACTACCTGCTGACCGACGGCAAACGCTCCGAGCTGGGCCAGAGCATCCTGTTGGCGCCGCTGGTGCGGCCGCGCGCCTGGGCCTGGTCGAAGCTCAGCTACCGCCTGCTGCGCCCCTTCGTGCGCGAGATTCCGCGGCGTTTCAGCGAGAACTCCAGCGACGCCGCGTTCATCGACTTCGTCCATAACCTCGACCCGCTGCAGCCGCGCAACCTGCCCACCGCCTGGGTCGGCGCCCTGGCGCAGTGGGTGCCGCGCATCGAGGCGGCGCCGCGCAGTGCGCACAGCCCGCTGATCGTGCAGGGCGAGGCGGACATGACGGTGGACTGGCGGCACAACCTCGAGGTGCTGCAGGACAAGTTCGGCCGGCCGAGCATCCTGCGCCTGCCCGAAGCGCGTCATCACCTGGCCAACGAAAGCGAGGCGCTGCGCCAGCGCTATTTCGATTTCCTGCGCGAGCATTTGGCGTAGGTTGGCGCTGAGCGCAGCGAAGCCCAACGGTGAGTGCGCAGCGCTCCGCCCGGCGATACCTGCGTGCACCTCGCTGGGTTAAGGCACAACGACTGGCTTCGGTGCATGGACGGCCGCGGCAGGCGCCTAACCCAGCCTAGCTGTCGTCTGCCTCGCCGCTTCAGATCCCCTGCGGCGCCGGCTCCAGCTCGGCCGTGCTCATGCCCACCGCCAGCCCGGCGCGCAGCGCTTGCAGGGCGGCCTGGTAGTAGGCCTGGCCGTCCGCCGACTGGGCGAACTCGACGAACTGCTCCAGCTCCGGGTCGCTCAGCTCGCGATAGACGTGCAGCAGGGTGTTGTCCAGATCCTGTTCGATCTGCGCCATCAGGCGCTGGCGCTGGCCGTTGAGCAGGCTCTGCGCCTGGGCGCCGCCGAGCAGGCCGGGGAGCATCTGGCTGAGGCTGTCGGCGGCGACGCCGGCCAGCGCCAGGCTGACTTCGGCGCCGGCTTCCTTGGCCGGCAGGGCCTGGGCCAGGTGCCGGATCAGCAGGCGCCGGGTGGCATC
>NZ_AVOF01000409.1:0-2570 GCF_000465935.2 Pseudomonas sp. EGD-AK9 | reverse complement strand
ATGATCATGGTGCGGTCGCTGCCGCCGCCCGAGCCGCCGCCACCGTTGCCGGGTGGGCCGCCGAAGGGATCGTCGATCGGATGCATGGCGAACTATCCTCGGATGGCCCAGAAGGCCAGGTTCAAACCGGGGAACTGGCCGGCGATATGGAAGGCGAAGCCCCCCGAGTTGGCCAACTGCTTCCAATGGTCGCTGCCGCGATCCAGCTCGAAGTAGCTGGAGCCGGCGTGATAGGGAATCTGCCGTGGCGCCACCGGCATCGGCAGCAAGGCGATGCCCGGCAGCTGCAGGTTGACCAGGTCGCGGATGTGTTCCACCGAGCCGACCTTGGCCTGCTGCGGGAACAGGCTGCGCAGGTTTTCCGCCGGCACGTCGGCGCGCACCACCAGGACGAAGCTGGCGCCCTGCAGCAGGTTCTTGTCGGCCAGCATGGCCACGTGCACGCCGTAGGATTTCTCGACTATCGGGATCGGCGTGGCGCGGCTGTCGATGACCATCGACAGTGCCTGGCGCAGCTCGCGGATCACCGGGGCGAAACTGGCCGCCAGGTCGTCGTGCTCGTAGGCCGGGTACTCGGCCGGGCGCCGGCCGCTACTGGAAAAGGTGGCGAATTCGCCGGCCAGCGCCACCGCCTCGCGGTAGAAGGCCTCCGGGTGCAGCGGGCTGAGCCGGGCCAGGTGGCTGATCAGCGGCTCAGCGCGGTTGACCAGCTGCAGCAGCAGGAAATCGGCGATCTCCGAGGCGCCGCCGGCGCCGGAGGCCACCACCCTGCCCGCCAGCGCCTCGCCACGCTGGTGCAGCAGGCCCTGCAGTTCGCTGCGAAAGGCCGCCAGCGGCGGCGAGGCGGCGACGTCCAGCAATGGCGGGATGTAGTTCTCGTCGAGCAGCAAGGCATTGTCGGCGCGTTTTTCCACCACCCGCACCACGCCGATGCAGGCGTACTCGCCGAGGCCGTCGCGCTCGGTGAGCAGGCGCAGTGCCTTGCCGCCGATGGCCAGCGGCGCGCGACTCTCGAACGGCGCGTTGTCGTCGCGCACCTCGCGCACCTGGCTGACGTAGCGAGCGCCGCCAAGGGCTTCGCCCTCCTCCACGGTGTCGCGGGTGCCGGCGCGCTTGAGCGGCAGGCCGAGGTAGATCAGCTGGTCGCGCATCTGCGGGTCGACGATCAGCGGCGTCGGCGCCACGTCGTCGCCGGGAATGTCGAACGGCGTGCCGTCGGGCAGCACGCCGCGGGCGCCGAGAATGGCCAGCTTGCCCTGGGTCAGCAGCGCCGTGTCCAGCTGCAGTTCGGAGAACCCCCAGCCGCCGGCGAACATTGGCCGGCAGCGGCTGTCGACCAGGGTTTCCAGATAACGGTCATGCTGTTGCAGGTGTTGCGGGCGCAGGAACATCCCCTCGGACCACACCACTCGGTTATTCCAGGACATGAGCGAATCTCCCGAGTGGTTTATTTGGTCGGCGGCGCGGGCACGGCGCTGACCGCGCGCGCGCTGAGGCTGACGTTGAGCACGCTGGTCTGGTGCGGCGGGATGTTGACCAGCTGCCGCCACACCGAGTCGTCCAGGTCGCGGAAGGCGACCACAAAACCGAGCAGACGGCTCTGTTCGTCCAGGGTGCGGTCGAGGATCAGTTGCTCGCCGGGCTGGATCAGCAACTCGTCCTGGGCCACCAGATCGCTGCTCAGGGTGGCGTTGGCCGACTCGACCAGGGAGAAGTAGTCGGCCCGGCTGAACACCGCCCCGCTCTTCAGTTCGTACAGGCGTACCCGCACCGGTGCCGGCTGCCCGCCCGGCGCAGGATTGAGGTCGGCCGAGGCCTGGATCTGCAGACGCACCACGGTGGGCGCAGGCGGTGGCGGCTCCGATGCGCAGGCGGTCAGCAACAGTGCCAGCACTCCCCACAATATCCTTGGCATCTTTGGCGTCCTCTAGAAGTTTTATTATTTCAATTCAGAATTAACAGCCCGCCGCTCCATAACAAACACTAAGTTCTACGCAGTTTGGCGCTGTGCTCTTCATAGGCGCGACTGAACTCGCGGCCGAACAGGTCCTGGAAGTCGTCCTCCGCTTCCCGGGATATGGCGGCATAGGTTTCGGTGAACAGTTCCCAGTACTTGGCTTGGCGCCCCCCCGACAATAATCCGCCAATACCCGAAGGTTTGTTCAGACGCGCCTCCAGAGTGGCCGGCTCGAAGCGCTTCAACAGATGTTTGATGGCCGCCTGTACCCCCGCCATGACCGCCAGTTGGTGCGCGCGCAGGTCATCGAAACTTTCCGCGATGGCCTGGTCGGCCGGCATGAAGGCCTGGTTGCCGGAACGTAGCAACAGCAGCAGTGCCTCCTCGACGTTCGGCGCGAATTTCAGCGGGTTGTTCTCTACCGGCTGAATCATGGTCTGCGCCATGCGGAACTCGCCCTTGAGACTGGCGCGGGCGCGCAGCACGTCCACCAGGCCTTCGACCATCTGCCGGTAGCTGCGGCCGATGGCCTCCATCTGCGCCAGCGCCTCGCCCCGTTCGATGCGCAGCTGCGCCACCCCGGCGCCGCGCAGAAAGGCTTCCAGGGCGTCGT
>NZ_AVOF01000408.1:0-2574 GCF_000465935.2 Pseudomonas sp. EGD-AK9 | reverse complement strand
CAGTCGGCGCCCGGTATCGTGCGCACCGCGCTGTGCGCCGAGCCGCGCGAGGGGCGGCTGTATCTGTTTATGCCGCCGCTCAGCCATCTCGAAGAGTACCTGGAGCTGGTCGCGGCGATCGAAGCGGTGGCCGCCGAACTCAACTGCCCGGTGCTGCTGGAGGGCTACGAGCCGCCGCAGGACCCGCGTCTGCAGTATTTCCGCGTCACCCCCGACCCCGGGGTGATCGAGGTCAATATCCACCCGGCGGCCAGCTGGAGCGAGCTGGTCGAGCGCGGCGAGTTCCTCTACGAGGCGGCGCGGCAGTCACGCCTGAGTAGCGAGAAATTCATGCTCGACGGCCGCCACACCGGCACCGGTGGCGGCAACCACTTCGTCCTCGGCGGCGCCACGCCGGCGGACTCGCCCTTCCTGCGCCGCCCCGATCTGCTGCGCAGCCTGATCGGCTACTGGCACAACCACCCGTCGCTGTCCTACCTGTTTTCCGGCCTGTTTATCGGCCCCACCTCGCAGGCGCCGCGGGTGGACGAGGCGCGCAACGACGCGCTGTACGAGCTGGAGATCGCCTTCGCGCAGATGCCCGAGCCGGGCCGCGACTGCCCACCCTGGCTGATCGACCGGCTGCTGCGCAACCTGCTGGTGGACGTCACCGGCAATACTCACCGCGCCGAGTTCTGCATCGACAAACTGTACTCGCCGGATGCGGCCAGCGGCCGCCTCGGTCTGCTCGAGCTGCGCGCCTTCGAGATGCCGCCGCACGCGCAGATGAGCCTGGCCCAGCAACTGCTGCTGCGCGCACTGATTGCGCGCTTCTGGCAGGAGCCCTACCGCCCGGCCAGGCTGGTGCGCTGGGGCACCGAGTTGCACGACCGTTTCCTCCTGCCGCACTTCGTCGAGCAGGACTTCGCCGACGTGCTGCAGGAGCTGGGCGCTTTCGGTTATCGCCTGCGCGGCGAGTGGTTCGCCCCGCATTTCGAGTTCCGTTTCCCCAAGGCCGGCGATTTCGCGGTCAAGGGCATCGAGCTGGAGCTGCGCCAGGCGCTGGAGCCCTGGCACGTGCTGGGTGAGGAGGGCGCCAGCGGCGGCACCGTGCGCTACGTCGACTCGTCGCTGGAGCGCATGCAGGTCAAGCTCGGCGGCATGGCGCCGGATCGCTATGTGCTGACCTGCAACGGCGTGCCGGTGCCGCTGCGGCCCACCGGCAAGGTCGGCGAGTTCGTCGGCGGCGTGCGCTTTCGCGCCTGGCAGCCGGCCAGCTGCCTGCAGCCGACCATCGGCGTGCACGCGCCGCTGGTGTTCGACCTGATCGACACCTGGATGCAGCGCTCGCTCGGCGGTTGCCAGTACCATGTGGCCCATCCCGGCGGGCGCAACTACGACAGCCTGCCGGTCAACGCCTACGAGGCCGAGAGCCGACGCCTGGCGCGCTTCTTCCGCCTCGGCCACAGCCCGGGCAAGCGCCCTGTCATGCAGCCGATCGACAATAATGAACTGCCGATGACCCTGGATTTGCGCCGCGTCTGACGCCCCCCCTCCCATTCATGGGAGAGGGGCCGGGGGAGAGGGCGGCCACGGCAAAGACCCTCTCCCCAACCCTCTCCCGCAAGCGGGAGCGGGGGCGCAAAGCCGCTTGCCCTGCCACTGCCGAGCCTGCCATGCCCGACCTGCTAGCCGACTACCCGCCGCCTGCCGGCGCCTACCACGAACTGCTCGACGCCCAGGGCAAGGTGCGCCCGCACTGGCGCCGCCTGTTCGAGCAGCTCTCGCGCAGCCGCCCGGAACAGCTGGCGCAGCGCGAGGCCATGCTGGCGCGGCAGATCCAGGAAAACGGCGTGACCTACAACGTCTACGCCGACCCCGACGGCGCCGACCGGCCCTGGGAGCTGGACCTGCTGCCCAACCTGATCCCGGCCGAGGAGTGGCAGCAGATCGCCGCCGGCGTGGCCCAGCGCGCGACGCTGCTCAACCGCGTGCTGGCCGATATCTACGGCCCGCAGAAGCTGATCGCCGATGGCCTGCTGCCGGCCGAGCTGGTGTTCGGCCACAACAACTTCCTCTGGCCCTGCCAGGGCCTGCAGGTGCCCGGCGGCACCTGGCTGCACCTCTACGCGGTGGACCTGGCGCGTGCGCCGGACGGGCGCTGGTGGGTCACCGCCGACCGCACCCAGGCGCCGTCGGGCGCCGGCTACGCGCTGGAGAACCGGCAGATCGTCTCGCGCGCCTTCCCCGAGCTGTACCGCGATCTGCGCGTGCAGTACCTGGCCGGCTTCTTCCGCACCCTGCAGGACAGCCTGGCGCGCCAGGCGCCGAGTGGCGGCGAGACGCCGCTGGTGGTGCTGCTGACCCCCGGGCGCTTCAACGAGAGCTATTTCGAGCACCTGTACCTGGCGCGCCAGCTCGGCTACCCGCTGGTCGAGGGCAGCGACCTGACCGTGCGCGACGCCACCCTCTACCTCAAGACCCTGGCCGGCCTGCGCCGGGTGCATGCGGTGCTGCGCCGCCTCGACGACGACTACTGCGATCCGCTGGAGCTGCGCACCGACTCGGCCCTCGGCGTGCCCGGCCTGCTCGAGG
>NZ_AVOF01000407.1:0-19939 GCF_000465935.2 Pseudomonas sp. EGD-AK9 | reverse complement strand
GGCGCAGCGCACGCAGAAATCCACCGAGGAGATCGAGGCGCTGATCGCCGGGCTGCAGAGCGGCACCCAGCAGGTGGCGGCGGTGATGCGCAACAGCCGCAACCTCACCGACAGCAGTGTCGAGCTGACGCGCAAGGCCGGCGACTCGCTGGGCAGCATCACCCTGGCGGTGTCCAACATCCAGTCGATGAACCAGCAGATCGCCGCCGCCGCGGAGGAGCAGAGCGCGGTGGCCGAGGAAATCAGCCGCAGCATCCTCAGCGTGCGCGACGTCTCCGAGCAGACCGCCACCGCCAGCGACGAGACGGCCAAGTCCTCGGCCGAGCTGGCGCGTCTGGGCGGCCAGCTGCAGGCGCTGGTCAGCCGCTTCCGCGTGTAGTCGCGCTGTACAAAAAAAGGGCGGCCGAGGCCGCCCGAATCATCCCTGGAGGGGAAGCCGTCACTTGATTTCGATGCGCTCGAGCAGATAGGCCTTGGCGCTGGCGTCGCCGACCCGCTCGGCCTCGTCGGCCAGGCGCAGGGCGCGTTGCAGGTCCTTGCCGGCGAGGGCGGCGTCGATGCCCTGGCGGTAGTAGGCCTGGGTCTCCGGCAGCACGGCCGGGGTCGGTACGCTGGGCAACTGGTTGCCCATCTCGCGGCCGATGCTGAACGGCGGCACATAGGTGTTGGCCTGCTGGCCGGCCACCTTGTCCTCGATCAGCACCATCTTGATCACCCCCACCGGCGCATGCTGGGCCACCGGGTCGGGAATGTTCGGCGCCTCGTTGCCGAGGGCGCGGGCGAAGGCCTTGGCCGGGTGCTCGATGACGGTCTGGCCGCGCCGCTGCGCGTCGCTGGTGTAGAGCACCAGGTAGTGTTCGTTGCCGGGATTGTCCGGGTACAGGCGGTCGACGCGCAGGCGCGCGTCCAGGCTGTCGCCCTTGAAGCCGGAAGCCGGGGCGTAGACGAAATCCTCGGCGCCGAGCAGGCGGGTGACGCGGAACCGGCTGTCGAGCAGCATGGCGTTGGGCGCCAGTACCGTGTCGCCGGCCTGGCTGTACAGGCGGATCTCGAACGACTTGCTGGAGGCCGGCAGCTGGAAGGCGCGGAAAAAACTCTTGCCGCTGTCGAAGGCGAAGGCCGGGGCGTTGGCGTCGATGCGCACCTCGCCGCTGAAATTCACCGCAATCGGTTGGTAAGGCAGCTCGCGCAGCGAGGCGCAGCAGGAGGGGGCGGCGGCCAGGGCTTGCTCGGCGCTGTCGGCGGAAGTCTGCAAGGGCGCCGGGCTGGCGCTCAGCGCGTCGATGCGGCGCAGCGGTTCGCTGGCGCAGCCGGTCAGCAGCAGGGCGAGCAGCGCGAGGCTGGCGATCTTGAACGGTGGCATGGGTTATTCCTCTTTTTATGTCACGCCTGGTAAAAGGCCCCGGCCTATTGCAGAACCGGGGCAAGGACCACAGGAGCAGCGTTGGTGCGGTTGGCCGTTACCACCAGGCCTCGGCCTGGACGCCGAAGGTGAGGCCGTCGTCGTCGCCGGCGTCGATGGATTCGCTGGCGGCGTTGTACTTGTCGCCGTCCCACATGGCGTAGGTGGCGAACACGCGTATCTGCGGGCGCGCCCAGAAGCTGCGGCCGGCCGACCACTGCTGGGCGAGGGTGATCTTCTTCAGGTCGCGCGACTGCTCGCCGTCGGCCTGCGGGTCGATATGGTCGTAGCCGAACTCCAGCGCGGTGCTCATGGTGTCGGTCCACTTGTACACCGGGCGCACGCCGAACGATGCCCAGGTCTGCCCGGAGTCATTGTCGAAGTCCTTATCCTCGTAGATCTGCACGTACATCATCTCGATGTCGTCGGTCAGACCGACCACGCCCTGGTTGACCAGGCGGAACATCTTGCCGTCGCTGTTGCCGGTGCTGTTGCGCCCGGTGCTGCCGACGATGCCGTCGGTGCCGTACTGCAGGGCGAGCTTGTTGAAGCCGCCGAACCAGTTGCCCTGGATGTGCTGCACGGTGAGCAGATGGCCCTTCTGGTCGGTGTAGCCCGGGTCCTTCTCCTGCAGATCGGTGAGGTTGGCCTTGCCGTAGTCGTAGCCGAACTCCAGCTTGGCGTCGGTGTTGAAGTCGATATCGGTCAGGCGCAGATCGAGGGTGTCGTTGGCCACGTTGGTGCCGGTGCCGGTGCCCTCGTAGACGTAGTCGCCATCGTTGTTGCGCATCCAGGCCACGTGCGCCTTGGCGAAGCCCAGGTCGATGTCCTCGACGCCGGCGCCGGGGCCGGAAACGTCCCAGTAGTAGTAATCGTTGATGTGCACGTCGTTGCGCTTGTAGTAGCGCTTGCCCGCCCACAGGGTGGCGCCAGGCAGGGCGGGCAGGAAGTTCTTGGCCTGCACGTTGAACTGGCGGATCGAGCTGGTGCCGTTGTTGAAGGCGCTGCCGCTGTCGCTGTCGGTGGCCTCCCAGTCGTTCGCCTGGTCCGACTTGTAGGCGATCATGCTGTCGATATAGAAGCTCTGCTCGCCTTCCTTCCACACCTCGTGGCCGAGACCGATCTCGGCGTAGGTCTCGCATTCGTTGCCGAGGCGGTACTTGGCCGGCGCGCCGGCGGCCTGGAAGCAGGCCTGGTCGCCGCCGCCGGCAGTGGCGCCGATGCCGGAACGCATGTAGCCATGGAAGTCCAGGGCCAGGGCCGGGGTGGCCAGCAGCATGGCGGCGAACAGGGCGCTGGGACGCAGCAGCTGGGCGGGTTGCATGGTGTTCATCGTGGGGTCCTTTGTTCTTGTTGGATTCGGAGTCGGACTTACGGGGCGCGACCGGAGCAGGCAGTCGGCCGGCGGCGCTGTGGGCAAGAGTCGGGGAAGGCGACGCCGGCAACATCCTCCCCGGGGCGCTTTTTTCCAGGCGGAGCGGCGGGGCGTAGCGCGGCGCTAGGGGGGGATGGCGCAGGCGTGGCTGTCCTACGCCTGCGCCCTACGCCGGGAGAAAGTGCGCGGGGGAGGTTGGGGGTATGCGCACGGGGCGGCAGGCTGCCCTGATCGGGTCGCCCGCGCGCGGCCCGATCAGTCCATCCGGGGGCTGGCCCCCGTAGTCGGATGCTCACGACAATGACAAGAACGGAGCTTCAAGATGAACCGATACCTGCGACTGGCCGCCCTGACCCTGGCCCTGGTACCGCTGGCCTACCCCTGGGGCAATCTGCTGCGTGCCGCCGACGCGCCGGGCAAGAGCGCCAGCGGCGTGCGCTATCACGGCGGCGACGAAATCATCCTCCAGGGCTTTCACTGGAACACCGTGCGCACCACCTCGAGCGACTGGTACGCGACCCTGGCCAGCCTGGCGCCGACCCTGGCCGCCGACGGTTTCAGCGCAATCTGGATGCCGGTGCCCTGGCGCGACTTCTCCAGCTGGAGCGACCCCGGCAACGGCACCTCGGGCGGCGGCGAAGGCTACTTCTGGCACGACTTCGACAAGAACGGCCGCTACGGCAGCGACAGCCAGCTCAGGCAGGCCGCCAGTGCGCTGAATGCGGCCGGGGTCAAACCCATCTACGACGTGGTGCCCAACCACATGAACCGCGGCTATCCGGACAAGCAGATCAACCTGCCGGCCGGCCAGGGCCTGTGGCGTCACGACTGCAATGATCCCGGCAATTACGCCAACGACTGCGACGACGGCGACCGCTTCATGGGCGGCGACGCCGACCTCAATACCGGCCACCCGCAGAACCAGGCGATGTTCCGCGACGAGTTCGCCAACCTGCGTAGCCAGTATGGCGCCGGCGGCTTTCGCTTCGACTTCGTCCGCGGCTACGCCGGCGAGCGGGTCGCCGGCTGGATGAGCGATGCCCACGACAACGGCTTCTGCCTCGGCGAACTGTGGAAGGCGCCAGGCGAATACCCGAGCTGGGACTGGCGCCACGGTGCCAGCTGGCAGCAGATCCTCAAGGACTGGTCCGATCGCGCCAAGTGCACGGTGTTCGACTTCGCCCTCAAGGAGCGCATGCAGAACGGCGGCATCGCCAACTGGCGCCACGGCCTCAACGGCAACCCCGATGCGCGCTGGCGTGAGGTAGCGGTGACTTTCGTCGACAACCACGACACCGGCTATTCGCCCGGCCCGCACGGCGGCCAGCACCACTGGCCGCTGCCGGACGCTCGGCTGAAGCAGGCCTACGCCTACATCCTCAGCAGCCCGGGCACGCCGGTGGTGTACTGGCCGCACATGTACGACTGGGGCCATGGCGACTTCATCCGCCAGCTGATCCAGATCCGCCGTGCGGCCGGGGTCAAGGCCGCCTCGGCGATCCAGTTCCACTCGGGGTTCTCCGGCCTGGTGGCGACAATCAGCGGCAGCCAGCAGCAACTGCTGATCGCCCTGGACTCCAACCTGTCCTCGCCCGGCCAGGTGGCCAGCGGCGATTTCAGCCAGGCGCTCAACATCGATAACGGCGCGATCCGTATCTGGCGCAGCGGTCAGGGCGGCGGCGAAGAGCAGGGCGAGCTGGTCAGCGTCGACTTCCGCTGCGACAACGGCGTGACCCAGTGGGGCGACAGCGTCTACGCGGTAGGCAATGTCGCCCAGCTGGGCAACTGGAGCCCGGCCGGCGCCGTGCGCCTGAGCGACACCAGCGCCTACCCGAGCTGGAAGGGCAGCATCGCCCTGCCGGCCGGCCAGCAGGTGCAGTGGAAGTGCATCATCCGCAGCGAAAGCAACCCGACGCAGGTCAAGACCTGGCAGCCGGGCGGCAACAACGCCGTGATGGTGACGGCCGGGGTCAGCACGGCGGGGAGTTTCTAGCCCACTTGTTGGTGCGCGCGGCCGAGGAAGACGCCGATGGCGCGAACCCTAGGGGTGCGCCCTGTGTTCACCCTACGGGCCAGCCGACGCCGCCGGGACCCCGGCTCAGACCTGGTTGACCAGTTGCCCATCTGCCATGCGCAAGCGTTTCGACATGCCCACGGCGATGGCGCGGATGACCTGGGCGGCGGCTTTCGGCGCTTCCTGCAGCATCTTGTCCAGGGCGTCCTTGCCCAGGGTCAGCAGCACGCTGTCGCTGGCCGCGATGCACGTGGCCGAGCGCCGTTCGCCGTCGAGCACGGCCATTTCGCCGAAGGCGCGGCCCTTGCGCAGGCAGGTGATCTCCACCTCCTCGCCGCTGACGTTGGTCTTGCGCACCGAGACGGCGCCCTGCTGGAGGATGCACATGAAGGTGCCGGCATCGCCTTCGCGGAAGATCAGCGTGCCTTCGTCGATCTTGCTCAGGCTGAAATAGCCGGCAGCGGTGAGTACGTCGCCGGCCGGCAGTTGGTCGAACAGGCCGCAGTCCAGCAGCATGTCGCGGATGGCGTCGATCAGGTGGGAAGTGTCGGGCATGGTCGGGCGGTATGGCGAGAGCGGGGAGGCGACCTTAGCCGCAACGGCAGGCGTTGCCAATCGCTGTTGGTCGCCTGCCGCGGCGTTTCTCGAGGCCGTTCACGCTCTCGCCTGCACGGGCGCTCAGAAGCTGAAGCGGCGCATCACCCCCTGCAGGCGCTCCGACATGCCCTGCAGCGCGCGGATGGCCTGGACGATGCCGCCCTGCGCCGCGGAGTTCTCCTCGACTATCTGCGCCACCTGTTCGACGTTCTGCGCCACCTGCTCGCTGGCGGCGCGCTGCTGCTGCAGGGCGGTGGCGATGCTGCCGACCGACTGCAGCGATTCGTCCAGCGCCTGGCGGATCTCACCCATCGCCGCGGCGCTGCGTTCGACCAGCTGCAGGCCGTTGTCGACCCCCGCGCAGGTCGCCGCCATGCTGCCGTGCGCCTGACGCACACCGCCGTGGATGGCCTCGACCAGGGCGACGATCTCGGTGGTGGATTGCGCGGTGCGCCCGGCCAGGCTGCGCACCTCATCGGCGACCACGGCGAAACCGCGGCCCTGCTCGCCGGCGCGCGCGGCC
Source organism: Pseudomonas sp. EGD-AK9 (assembly GCF_000465935.2). NCBI lineage: Bacteria > Pseudomonadati > Pseudomonadota > Gammaproteobacteria > Pseudomonadales > Pseudomonadaceae > Pseudomonas > Pseudomonas sp. EGD-AK9. Next base: position 14,028 of record NZ_AVOF01000407.1, on the reverse strand, counting down.
TCGATGGCGGCGTTCAGCGCGAGCAGGTTGGTCTGCTCGGCAATACCGCGAATCACCTCGACTATGGCGCCGATATTGCCCGATTGTGCTGCCAATCGTTGGATGTCCGCCGAGCACTGCGCCACCAGGGCGGCGACCCGGCGGATTTCTTCGATGGCCTGGCCGGTCACCGCCAGGCCGCTGTCGGTCAGCTCGCCGGCCTGCTGCGCGCGGTCGTGGGTGTGCTGGGCGTTTTCGGCGATATGGTTGATGCTCACCGCCAGCTGCTCCATGGTCGCGGCCATCGCCGCGGCGGTGTCGCTCTGGATATTGGCGCTGTTGAGCACCTGTTCGGAGGAGGCGGCCAGCTGCAGGGTGGCACACTCGATCTGCTCGGAGGCCTCGCCGATATTGCCGATCACGTCGTGCAGGCCGTGGCGCATGGCCTGCACCGACTTCATCACCCCGCTGCTGGCGCGGCCGTCCGCCGGCGCGCCATCCAGGCGACCGGCGGCGATGCGCGCGCTGATCGCCTCCAGCTCGCCGGGTTCGGCGCCCAGCTGGCGGCCGAGGCGGCGGCTGAAATACAGCGCATGGGCGCTGCCCAGCAGCAGGGCGAGCAACAGCAGGGCCAGGCTCAGGCGCAGATTGGCGGCGTACTCCGCCTCGCCCAGCTGGAACTGGTGCTTGGCCTCCACCAGTTGCACCTCGATCAGCTCGGCGAACTTGGCCGACAGCGGGTCGATCAGCGGGTACAGCTCGCTGCCGGCGAAGCGCTCCAGCGCCGCCTGGTCGCCACGGGCGAGCAGGCTCTGCAGCTGCTCCAGCGGCGGCCCGGCGCGCTCCATCAGCGGGGCGATCTGCTCGATCAGGCGGCGTTCCTCGGCGATCAGCTCGGTGGCCAGGTAGGCCTGCCAGGTTTGCGTGATGCGCTGCTGGGCCTGTTCGATCAGCTGCTGCGCGGCGTGGCTGGTCAGTTCGCTGCTGCGCGCCTTGTGCGTGGCGTCGACTATGTTCACCGCGTAGAGGTCGGCGATCAGCTTGAGGTCGCGCAGCGGCACCACGCGATCCAGGTAGACGGTCTGCAGCCCGCCGACGGTGGCTTTCAGCCCGTGCAGGCCGAGCAGGCCGACGGCCAGCAGGGCGCTGAGCAGGGCGCCGGCGAGCAGCAACAGGTGGGTGCGAATCTTCCAACTCTTCATGGCGGATCTTCCTTGGCGGCAGGCAGGAAAAGGACGCTTATGGCCTTTCGCCATAAGCGTGCCTTCAGCCTAGATCAGATTCCGCAGCTGGCGAGCGAAAGCTGATTGCTCGGTCAGCCTTCGGCGAGGCCCAGCACCTTGAACAGGAACGCGTATTCCAGGGCCACGTCGCGGATGCCCTGGTAGCGCCCGCTCATGCCGCCGTGGCCGGCCTCCAGATCGGTCTTGAGCAGCAGCAGGTTGGCGTCGGTCTTGCGCTCACGCAGCCGTGCCACCCACTTGGCCGCTTCCCAGTACTGCACGCGGCTGTCGTTGTAGCCGGCCACTGCGAGGATCGCCGGGTAGGCCTGCGCGCGCACGTTCTCGTAGGGTGCGTAGGCCTGGATCCGCGCGAACACCTCGGGCTGGTTGGGGTCGCCCCATTCGTCGTACTCGGTCACCGTGAGCGGCAGCTCCGGGTTGAGCATGGTGTTGAGCACGTCGACGAAGGGCACCTCGGCGATGGCCGCGGCGAACAGCTGCGGGCGCTGGTTGAGCACCGCGCCGATCAGCAGGCCGCCGGCGCTGCCGCCGCTGATGGCGAGCTGCACCGGGGTGGTCAGGCCGGCGTCGATCAGGTGTTCGGCGCAGGCGATGAAGTCGCCGAAGGTGTTGGGCTTGTGCTCCAGCTTGCCGGCGCGGTACCAGGCCTCGCCCATCTCGCCGCCGCCGCGCACGTGGGCGATGGCGAAGACGAAACCGCGCTCGAGCAGGCTCAGGCGGGCATGGGAGAACCAGGGATCGAGGCTCTCGCCGTAGGCGCCGTAGCCGTAGAGGTAGAGCGGCGCCGGCGTGCCGGCGGCGAGCACCTCGCGGCGTGCTACCAGGCTGATCGGCACCTGCGTGCCATCGGCCGCGGTGGCCCACAGCCGGCGGCTCTCGTAGGCCTCGGCATCGAAGGGGCCTTCCACCGGGGTCTGCTTGAGCACCTGCTGGGCGCCCGTGGCCAGCTCCAGCTGGCGGATCTGCGCCGGGCGGCCGAGGGCCTCGTAGCGCAGGCGGATCACCGTGCTGTGGAACTCCAGGCCGTCCTGCACGTGCAGGCTGTAGGCGGCGTCCGGCAGTTGCACCCGGTAGGCGGCCGCGCCCTGCGGCTGCACTTCCAGCACCGGCAGGCCGCCCTCGCGCAGGCTCAGCACCAGGGCGTCGCGGTTGAGGGTGACGCCTTCGAGCATCACCGCCGGGTCGTGGGCGCGGATTTCACGCCAGTGCGGGCGCTGCGGTGCGGCTTCGTCGGCGGCGTAGAGGGCGAAGTTGATGCCGCTCTGGTTGCTGCGGATCAGCCAGCTCCAGGCGCCGTCCTGCAGACCGTGGTCGACGTCGTACTCGTGGCCTTCCTCGCGTGGCGCCAGGCAGACGAAGGCGTCCTGCGGCCGTTCAGCATCCAGTACCCAGACTTCGCTGGTGGTCTTGCTGCCGAGCTGGAGGATCAGCTGGCGTTCGGAGCTGGAGCGGTAGCAGTGCAGGAAGAAGCGCCCGTCGCCCTCCTCGAACACTGCTTCGGCGCCATCCGTACCGAGGCGGTGGCGGTACAGCTTGTAGGGGCGGTGGGTGTCGTCCAGTTCGGTGAAGAACAGCGTCTGACTGTCGTTGGCCCAGGTCATGCTGCCGTCGCAGTCGTCGAAGGGCAGCTCCTGGATCTGGCCGCTGTCCAGCTCCTTGACGAACAGGCGGTAGATCTCGTCGCCGCTGCGATCCAGGCTGTAGGCCAGACGGCGTTGGTCCGGGCTGATGCTGAAGGCGCCGAGCGCCAGGTAGCCGCCGCCGGCCAGGGCGTTGGGGTCGAGCAACAGCTGCTCGCTGGCGGCGTCGAGGGTCAGCGAGCCGTCCGCCGGTTTGCGGCAGCGATAGTGGCGCGGGTACTCGTCGCCGGCGGTGGTGCGCTGGAAGTAGAGGTAGTCGCCCCAGGGCACCGGCAGCGACAGGTCGGTTTCGCGGATGCGTCCCTTGATCTCCTCGAACAGCCGCTCGCGCAGCGCCTGCTGCGGCGCCAGCTCGGCCTCCAGGTAGGCGTTTTCGGCGCGCAGGTGGTCGAGCACCTCGTCGCTATCGCGATTCTCCAGCCAGCGATAGGGATCGGCGCCGGATTCTTGGCGGGCGATGGGGGCAGCGATCATGCGACGACTCCAGGGCGGCGCGGCCGACGGCAGGGGCGCCGGGCCGGGGAAAAGCCGTTATCATAAGCGCCCCTCCGTCAGCCCCGCCAACTTCGAGGCCAGGATCGCCGCTTTATGATGAACGAGAACGACTATCTGCTCGCCTGGGCCGCCTATGGCGTCGCCGCCCTCGGCTGCCTGCTGGTGTGGCTGCGCATGACCAGCTGGATGTGGCGCTACCTGCGCGAGCCGTTGCGGGTGCTGGTGGCGGTGCTGCTGCTGAGCCCGACCATAGTCGACCCAGCGCGCGAGTTGTTCGCCCCGGCCATCGCGGTGACCGCCATGGACCTGCTGCTCAAGGTGGGCAACAACGCCTGGCGGGCGGTGGCCGACCTGACCCTCTACAGCCTGATCGCCTTCGCCCTGTACCTGGTCTTCGTCGCCGTGCGCTGGCCCATCGAGCGCTGGTGGCAGCGGCGCCGCGAGGAGACTGTGGTGGAGGACGAAGACCCGCGCACCCTGCGCGAGCTGATGGAACAGGACGACGAGCGCCTGGCACAGCGCTACGAGCGCGGCGGCCGACTGGAACCGCGCCTCTGACCCTTGCGCCTGGCCGGTTAGCCGGTCAGCATGATGGCCATCGTGGATGGGAGGCCTCATGGACTGCGTATTCTGCGCCATCGCCGCTGGCCGTTTGCCGGCGCACCAACTGTACCGGGACGAGGATTTCATCGTCCTGCTGGATATCTTTCCCATGCGCCCGGCGCACGTGCTGATCGTCAGCCGCGCCCATGCCCCCTTCCTCGAGGATCTGCCGGCGGCAGTGCGCGACCGTCTGCTGGCCCTGGCTGACAAGATGGCGGCGGCGTTGCGCACGGCGGGCTACGGCCGCGAGGGGATCAACCTGCTGATCAACGACGGCCCCGATTCCAACCAGCACGTGCCGCACCTGCATCTGCACCTGATCCCGCGACGCCGCGGCGATTTGCCGGCGCTGCTCTGGCGCCTGCTGGTGCGTTTCCTGCCCCTGGGCCGTCGGCGTTTGCAGGCACGCCTGCAATCCGAGGCCGAGCAACTGCGCCGTGCTCTCGGCGAGGAGAACTGACTCGATGTGCGAATTGCTCGGCATGAGCGCCAACGTCCCTACCGATATCGTCTTCAGCTTCACCGGGCTGATGCAGCGCGGCGGGCGCACCGGGCCGCACCGCGACGGCTGGGGCATCGGCTTCTACGAAGGCCGGGGCCTGCGTCTGTTCCAGGATCCGCGGGCGAGCAGCGAGTCGGAGGTGGCGCAGCTGGTGCAGCGCTACCCGATCAAGAGCGAGGTGGTGATCGGCCATATCCGCCAGGCCAACGTCGGCCAGGTGTGCCTGGCCAATACCCATCCCTTCGTGCGCGAGTTGTGGGGGCGCAACTGGTGTTTCGCCCACAACGGCCAGCTGACCGGCCTGGTCGGTGCCACCAGTTTCTACCGGCCGGTGGGCGACACCGACAGCGAGGCGGCCTTCTGCGACCTGCTCAACCGGGTGCGCCGCGCCTTTCCCGAGCCGGTGTCGGTGGAGATGCTGCTGCCGGTGCTGGTGGCGGCCTGCGCCAGCTACCGCCAGCTCGGCGTGTTCAACTGCCTGCTCAGCGACGGCGACTGGCTGTTCAGCTTCTGTTCGAGCAAGCTGGCGCATATCACCCGGCGTGCGCCCTTCGGCCCGGCGCAGCTCAAGGACGCCGACCTCAAGGTGGATTTCCAGGCCGAAACCACGCCGAACGACGTGGTCACGGTGATCGCTACCGAGCCGCTGACCGACAACGAACAATGGACGCTGTACCAGCCGGGCGAGTGGCGGCTGTGGCGCCGTGGCGAATGTATCGCCGACGGCAAGGCCTGAGCAGGAGGGGGAGGGATGTTGCGAAGCTATTTGCGCCTGGCGCTGTTCGCCTGCGGTCTGCTGCTCGGCGTGCAGGTGCCGGGCTTCGTCGACGACTACGGCAAGCGCGTCGAGGCCCATCGCCTGGAATCGCAGCAGAGCCTCAAGGGCTTTCAGGACACCGCGCGGCGCTTCTTCAAGGGCGACCTGGATGCGCTGGTCGCGCACTACCGGGTCAGCGACGATGCGGTGATGCGCAGCGACGCGCAGAGCGTGGCCCACCTGGTGCAGCGCGCGGCCTTGCTGGAGCGCGAGTGGCAGGCCATGCAGGGGCCCTGGTACGCCCAGGCCTGGCACCTGGTCACGGCCGCCGACGGCGAACTGTTCGAGGAAACCCTCGACGCCTACCGCTACCAGGTGCTGCTGACTCCCGAGGCGATGCTCTGGGGCCTGAGCTGCGCCTTGCTGCTGGCCTGGCTGGCGGAGTCGCTGGCGCTGCTGCTCGCCTGGATGCTGGGCATGGGGCAGACGCGACGCACCCAGCAGCGCCACTGGCGCTGAACCTCCGTCACTTGGACAGGAACTTCATGCCGTCTTCCAGGCCCTGCAGGGTCAGGGGGTACATGCGGTCCTCGATCAGCTCACGGACGATGCCGGTGGAGGCGGTATAGTTCCAAGTGTCCTTGGGGTAGGGGTTGATCCAGATGAGCTTCTTGTACTTCTCCATGAAGCGCTTCATCCACACGTAACCGGCTTCCTCGTTCCAGTGCTCGACGCTGCCGCCGGCCTGGGTAATCTCGTAGGGCGCCATGGCTGCGTCGCCGACGAACACCACCTTGTAATCGGCGCCGTACTTGTGCAGCAGGTCCTGGGTGGCGGTGCGCTCGCTGGTACGGCGCATATTGTTCTTCCAAACGCTTTCGTAGATGAAGTTGTGGAAGTAGAAATATTCCAGGTGCTTGAACTCGGTCTTGCAGGCGGAGAACAGCTCCTCGCAGACCTTGACGTGGGCGTCCATCGAACCGCCGATATCCAGCAGCAGCAGGAGTTTCACCGTGTTGCGCCGCTCCGGGCGCATCTGGATATTGAGCAAGCCGCCGTCCTTGGCGGTGTGGTCGATGGTGCCGTCCAGATCCAGTTCCTCGGCGGCGCCTTCGCGGGCGAACTTGCGCAGGCGGCGCAGCGCCACCTTGATATTGCGCGTGCCCAGCTCGACCTGGTCGTCGAGGTTCTTGTACTCGCGCTGATCCCACACCTTGACCGCTTTGCCCTGGCGCTTGCCGGCGTCGCCGATGCGGATGCCCTCGGGGTTGTAGCCGCCGGAGCCGAACGGGCTGGTACCGCCGGTGCCGATCCACTTGTTGCCGCCGGCGTGCTTTTCCTTCTGCTCTTCGAGGCGCTTCTTGAATTCCTCGATCAGCTTGTCCAGGCCGCCGAGGCTCTGGATCTGCGCGCGTTCCTCGTCGCTCAGCAGGCGCTCGAACTCCTTGCGCAGCCACTCGTCGGGGATCATCGCCTCGATATGTCGGTCGAGGTTCTCCAGGCCCTTGAAGTAGGCGGCGAAGGCGCGGTCGAACTTGTCGAAGTGGCGTTCGTCCTTCACCAGGATGGCACGCGACAGGTAGTAGAACTCGTCCATGTCGGCGAACACGACGTTGTGCTTGAGCGCGTTGATCAGGTCGAGCAGCTCGCGCACCGACACCGGCACCTTGGCCGCGCGCATTTCATTGAACAAATTAAGCAGCATGGCTGCGCCCTCATGTCAGTTCTGGCCGGGCTGCTGCGCGTCGGCCATGCGGCGTTGAAAGCTCGCTGCCCATGCTCACGTACTGCAGTACGCTGCGCTGTTCAGCTCGTTTTCGCCTTGCCTGGCTCTAGCTCGCGAGCCCTGTATCGAGTGGGTTGCGCGCCAGCCGACGCGCAGCAGCCCGATTTTTACCGAGAAGCGCGGCGTGCCATAAAGGCCAGGCGTTCGAGCAACATCACGTCCTGCTCGTTCTTCACCAGGGCGCCGGCCAGCGGCGGGATGGCCTTGGTCGGATCGCGCTCGCGCAACACCGCCTCGCCGATATTGTCGGCCATCAAGAGCTTGAGCCAGTCCACCAGTTCGCTGGTCGAGGGCTTCTTCTTCAGCCCCGGCACCTTGCGCACGTCGAAGAACACGTCGAGCGCCTCGGCCACCAGTTCACCGCTGATGTTCGGGTAATGCACGTCGACGATGCGCTTGAGGGTGTCGCGGTCGGGGAAGGCGATGTAGTGGAAGAAGCAGCGGCGCAGGAAGGCGTCCGGCAACTCCTTCTCGTTGTTCGAGGTGATGATGATGATCGGGCGCTGCTTGGCCTTGATCGTCTCGTTGGTTTCGTAGACGTAGAACTCCATCTTGTCGAGTTCCTGCAACAGGTCGTTGGGGAACTCGATGTCGGCCTTGTCGATCTCGTCGATCAGGAGGATCACCCGCTCGTCGGCCTCGAAGGCCTCCCACAGCTTGCCCTTCTTGATGTAGTTGCGAACGTCGTGGACCTTGTCGGAATCGAGCTGCGAGTCGCGCAGGCGGCTGACCGCATCGTACTCGTACAGGCCCTGGTGGGCCTTGGTGGTGGACTTGATGTGCCAGGTGATCAGCTTGGCGCAGAAGGCCTCGGCCAGCTGCTCGGCGAGCATGGTCTTGCCGGTGCCCGGCTCGCCCTTGACCAGCAGCGGGCGCTGCAGGGTGATGGCGGCGTTGACCGCGAGCTTGAGGTCGTCGGTGGCGACGTAGGACTGGGTGCCTTCGAACTTCATCGGAAAATCCTCGAACGGTAACGCGCGGGGCCGGCCCGCTGCAGAGATTCAGACGGTGACTATAACGCGCAGGCCCGGCGGCTGTGAACGTGGACGCGGTATTCAGTCACTGAATGGCGAGTCACCCGGCTTTCGGTCTGCTGGCTGGACGGCGTCGGGCGGCAGGCATAGGCTTGAGGCTTTTCCCGTCATGCCAAGGACTTCCGACATGAGCCGCATCTTTGCAGACAACGCCCAGGCCATCGGCAACACGCCGCTGGTGATGATCAACCGCCTGGGGCCGAAAGGGGTCACCATCCTGGCCAAGATCGAGGGGCGCAACCCGGCCTACTCGGTCAAGTGCCGCATCGGCGCCAGCATGATCTGGGACGCCGAGGAGCGCGGCGTGCTCAAGCCGGGCATGTGCATAGTCGAGCCGACCTCGGGCAACACCGGCATCGGCCTGGCCTTCGTCGCCGCCGCACGCGGCTACAAGCTGCTGCTGACCATGCCGGCGTCGATGAGCCTGGAGCGGCGTAAGGTGCTCAAGGCCCTCGGCGCCGAGCTGGTGCTGACCGAGCCGGCCAAGGGCATGAAGGGCGCCATCGAGAAGGCGGCCGAGATCGCCGCTTCCGATCCTGCCACCTATTACATGCCGCAGCAGTTCGACAACCCGGCCAACCCGGCGATCCACGAGAAGACCACCGGCCCGGAAATCTGGCGCGACACCGATGGCGCCATCGACGTGCTGGTGGCCGGCGTCGGCACCGGCGGCACCATCACCGGGGTGTCGCGCTATATCAAGCAGACCCAGGGCAAGCCGATCCTCTCGGTGGCGGTGGAGCCGATCGGCTCGCCGGTGATCAGCCAGACCCTGGCCGGCGCCGAGGTCAAGCCGGCGCCGCACAAGATCCAGGGCATCGGTGCCGGCTTCGTGCCGAAGAACCTCGATCTGGCCATGGTCGATCAGGTCGAACAGGTGGCCGACGACGAGGCCAAGACCATGGCCCTGCGCCTGATGCGCGAGGAGGGCATCCTCTGCGGCATCTCCTGCGGTGCGGCGATGGTCGCCGCGGTGCGCCTGGCAGAGAAGCCGGAGATGCAGGGCAAGACCCTGGTGGTGATCCTGCCGGACTCCGGCGAGCGTTACCTGTCGTCGATGTTGTTCGACGGGCTGTTTACCGAGCAGGAGCTGCAGCAATAGTCATTACCGCCTTACAACAAAGCCGCCCTCGGGCGGCTTTTTCGTAGGGTACGCCGTGCGCTCCGCCGCTCAGGTTCTGGCCATGCTCGGCCTGACCACCAGCCATAGTGCCACGCTGATCAGCGCGCAGCCCGGCAGGTAGGCCCAGCTCAGCGGCTCGCCCAGCAGCAGGGCGCCCCAGAGCACGCCGAACGGCGGGATGAGGAAGGTGGTGGTGCTGGCCTTGATCGGCCCGATATCCGCCAGCAGGCGGAAATACAGCACGTAGGCGAAGGCGGTGCAAAGCAGGCCGAGGCCGGCCAGCGACAGCCATACATTCGCTCCGCCCCAACTGGGCGGCGCCTGCAGCGCCAGGCTGCCGGCGAACAGCGGGGCGAGGAACAGGCTGGCACCGACCAGGCTGGCGAAGGCGGTCAGGCGGTTGTCCAGGCCGCCCTGCTGGCCGATCCAGCGTCGGGTGAGGAAGCCAGCGAAACCGTAGCAGGTGGTGGCCACCAGGCAGGCGGCGGCGCCCAACAGCAGCTCGAGGTCGAAGGCCACCGGCCCGGTACGGGTCAGCACCGCCACGCCGAGCAGGCCGAGGAACACCCCGGCGGCCTTGCTCGTGGTGATGCCCTCGTGGAAGAACAGCGAGCCGATCAGCACGCCCATCAACGGCGTCGTCGCATTGAAGATCGCCGAGTAGCCGGCCGGCAGGATCAGCGCAGCCAGGCAGTACATGGCCGACGGCAGGCCGGCGTTGATTACCCCGAGCAGCAGGCAGGCCCTGAGCTTGCCGCGAAAATCCCAGCCCACCCGCATCAGCAGCAGAAAGGCGAGCAGGCCGAGGGCGCCGAAGCTGGCGCGGAAGAAGGCTGTGGGCATGCTGCCCAGCACCGGCGCGGCGACGCGCATGAACAGGAAGCTGGCGCCCCAGATGGCGGCGAGCAGCAGCAGGCGGAGCAGGTCGGCGGTACGCAAGGCGGGGCATCCGGCAGGTGGGGAGCGAGAGTGTTGCCGGCTGCCGCCGTTCTGGCAATCCGCATCGCGCTTTCGAATGGGGCCTGTGCCAGCCCGTCGCCCGGATGAAATCCGGGAGGACTTGGGCGATAGTCCCCGGATTGCATCCGGGCTACGTTTTGCCGGCTTTGCGGCTAAGCTCGCTTCACTCATTTCCTTGCGAGGCACTTCCATGGCGCAGCAATGGCCGGCCGGCGAGATCGCGCAGCTGATCCTCGACGGCTTCGACGACTACCGCGAGCACTTTCGCCAGATCACCGACGGCGCCCGCGCGCGCTTCGAGCTGGCGCAGTGGCAGGAGGCGCAGCGGGCCTCGGCGGCGCGCATCAACCTGTACGAGGACAAGGTCGGCGAGACCCGCGACCGCCTGCAGCAGGTCTTCGACGAGGTGCTGCTCGAGGTCGGCCAGTGGCCGCTGGTGAAGAGCGCCTATATCGCCCTGATCGACCTGCGTTTCGACGACGAGCTGGCGGAAACCTGGTTCAACTCGATTTTCTGCAGCCTGTTCAGCCACGACCTGATCAGCGACGGCTGCATGTTCGTGCATACCACTCGGCCGTCGCTGCGCAGCCACCCCGGCGCGGCGCAGACGCGCAGCTACCGCCCGGCCGGCGAACTGGCGGACATGCTGCGGGCAATCTTCGAGGATCACCGTTTCGACGTGGCCTACGAGGACCTGCCGCGCGATCTGCAGCGGCTGGAGCAGCAGTTGCGCGCCAGTCTGCCGGATTGGGTGTGCAAGGACCCGGAGCTGTGCATCGAGCTGTTTTCCTCGGTGCTCTACCGCAACAAGGGCGCCTACCTGGTGGGGCGCATCTACACCCGCGACGAGCAGTGGCCGCTGGCGATCCCGCTGCTGCACCGCGAAGGTCACGGCATCCAGGTCGACGCGCTGATCACCGACGAGGCCGAGGTGTCGATCATCTTCTCCTTCACCCGCAGCTACTTCATGGTGGATGTGGCGGTACCGGCAGAGTTCGTCGGCTTCCTCAAGCGCATCCTGCCCGGCAAGCACATCGCCGAGCTGTACACCTCGATCGGCTTCTACAAGCACGGCAAGTCGGAGTTCTACCGCGCGCTGATCGGCCACCTGGCGACCAGCGACGACCGCTTCGTCATGGCTCCCGGCGTGCGCGGCATGGTGATGAGCGTGTTCACCCTGCCGGGCTTCAACACCGTGTTCAAGATCATCAAGGACCGCTTCTCGCACGCGAAGAACGTCGATCGCAAGACGGTGATCGAGAAGTACCGCCTGGTGAAGAGCGTCGACCGTGTCGGGCGCCTGGCCGATACCCAGGAGTTCGCCGATTTTCGCTTCCCCAAGGCCAAGTTCGCGCCCGAGTGCCTGGCCGAGCTGCTGGAGGTGGCGCCCTCCGCCGTGGTGCTCGAAGGCGATACCGTGCTGGTGCGCCACTGCTGGACCGAGCGGCGCATGACCCCGCTCAACCTCTATCTGGAGAATGCCAACGAGGCGCAGGTGCGCGAGGCGCTGGAGGACTACGGCCTGGCGATCAAGCAGCTGGCGGCGGCGAATATCTTCCCCGGCGACATGCTGCTGAAGAACTTCGGCGTCACCCGCCACGGTCGCGTGGTGTTCTACGACTACGACGAGATCTGCTTTCTCACCGAGGTGAACTTCCGCCACATCCCACCGCCGCGCTTTCCCGAGGACGAGATGAGCTCCGAGCCCTGGTATTCGGTGGGGCCGACGGATGTGTTTCCCGAGGAGTTCCCGCCTTTTCTGTTCGCCGATATCAAGCAGCGCCGGCTGTTCAGCCAGTTGCACGGCAACCTGTACGACGCCGACTACTGGAAGGGGCTGCAGGAGGCCATTGTTCAGGGCAAGGTGATCGACGTGTTTCCCTACCGGCGCAAGAGCCCGGTCGCTTGATCGGGATCAGTTGAATTCGCCGGCGGCGGGGCTAGGCTCAGTACAGGAGCCGTCCGGCTCCATCTCTCATGAACTTGGCAGGAGGTCGTACCATGCTCGCCAAGCTGCAACATCATCTGCACGCGCTGCTGCTGGCCTTCGGCTGGGGCGCACCCCGGGCCCAGCCCCTGCGAATCGACCCGGCCGAGCAGGAGCGTCTGCGCCGCGAGGCGCGCCAGCGGCGCTGATCCCTTCGTCCTGGGCGGTGCGTGCGGCCCCGCGGCACCCTAGAGGGCGTGGCGGGCGAACCAGGCATCCATGAGTGCGCGCATGCGCTCGCCGGAGAAGCTGGGAAAGTGCCCGCCGTGCACGACACGCACCGGCAGTTGGCGCAGGCGCGCGAGGCTGCGCGCGTAATCCTCCAGGTTGGAATGGTAGGCATCCTCGATCAGCGGGCCGTCGTAGAGGATGTCGCCGGAAAACAGCGTCTGCGTCTCCGCTTCCCACAGGCTGATACCGCCGGGGGAATGGCCGGGCGTGTGCAGCACCTGCAACACCCGATTGCCCAGATCCAGCACGTCGCCATCCTCGATCAGACGGGTGGCCGGCGCCGCCTTGACCCGATACTCGGCGTAGCACAGCGGGCAATCCGGATGGGCCTCGAACATTTCGTCGCCGACGAAGGCCGTGGCCAGGGTATTGGCGCCGGTCGGTGCGGCGAGTATCTCGGCCTCGGCCGGGTGCACCAGGCGCTCGGCGAATTCGTGATGGCCGGCGATATGGTCGAAATGGGTATGGCTGGCCACCGCCAGCAGTGGCTTGTCGGTGAGCCAGGGCAACTGCTCGCGCAGGCTGACCAGGCCCGAGCCGGAGTCGATCAGCGCGTCGCGCTCGCGGCCCTGCACATGCCACATGTTGCAGCGGTAGAAGGGGCGCACATAGGGCTCGTGGATCAGGCGCACGCCGTCATCCAGGCGGCGTACCTCGAACCATTGATCGCGGGCGACGATTCTCATGGCTGTTTCCTCAAGCTGGGTCGCGCACGGCTTTTTCGGGGGCGCGGGGGCGGCTAGGTCGTGCGCACCGATCAACCCCGAATTGCATCCGCGCTGCGAGCTCGCTGCTGCCGATCAGATAATTGTAGGAGCCAGCTTGCTGGCGATCGGTGAAGGATGGCAGCCACCGCTCCAGTTGGCTTGCCGCATTTCCTCCATCCGTGGAGGTCACCAGCTGGTTCATACGGGGGGATGCGTCAGGTCTGCTGCGCCCGCGGCAACAGCGCCCAGCGGCGCAGCTGTCGGTCGGGACGAACGCTGACAGCCGCAGATGAGGATGCCAGTGACCACCAGGCTGGGACCCGGCTAGGGGGCGATGGTGCCGTCGTCGGTTCTTGTGCTGATGGCCGTAGCCCGGATTGCATCCGGGCTACGGGGTGGTTCAAGGATGGAAGGGCGCTTGCTCCAGCACTTCGATGATCAGCGGGCGGTCGCTCGGCGCGGTGCGCAGCAGCTCGGCCAGGTGCGCGTGATCGCGCGCGCGTTCGGCGGCGCAGCCGAAGCCGCGGGCGATGGCCAGCAGGTCCGGGGTGTAGATATCCACGCCAAGCGGTTCGATATCGCGGCGCTGCATATAGCGCTTGATCTCGCCGTAGCCCGAGTTGTTCCACAGCAGCACGATGATGCCGACGCCGGCCTCCACCGCGCTGGCCAGCTCGGGCAGGGTGAACTGCAGGCCGCCATCGCCCATCAGGCTGATCACCGGGCGGCCCGGTTCGGCCAGCTTGGCGCCGATGGCCGCCGGCAGGCCGTAGCCCAGGGTGCCGTAGCCGGTGGAGGCGTTGAACCAGCGCCGCGCGCCGTCCAGTTCCACCAGGTGGTTGCCGCTGTACACCGTCTGCGTCGAGTCGCCGACGAAGCGCGCCTCGGGCAGCACCTCCAGCACGGTGTCGAACAGCTGACGGTAATGCCCCCAGCCGGCGAAATCCTCGGCCAGCTGCGCCTGCACGGCGGCCGTGCGG